>CAZLVM010000026.1:0-8261 GCA_964562875.1 uncultured Methanosarcinales archaeon
ATGAGAAGAGTGCAGGCCTTAAGAAAAGATGCAGGGCTTGAAAAGCTTGACAGAATAGTTCTTTTGATTCAGGCTGATGATGAACTTGAAGAGATGTTAAAGAAATGGGAAAATTTGATTAAGGAGAAGTGCGGAGCAGAAAAAATCAAGATAAGCCATGAAGGGCCTGCAAAGAAGCACAAGCATTCATCAGATGAAAAAGTTAAAGGAAAAGAGTTCAAGATATTCTTTGATGTTGTTTAAGCAGGTTTTGGTGTTGGAGTGTGGCCTGCAAATTTACCAAGATAATGAGTTGTGAACCTTGAAGTTAGTTCGATTAAATCTTTGCTTGCATTATCCATGCACCACTCAATAAACTTTATTTCCGACGGCGTGTACAATACAATAACTGAAGTGTAAGCAGGCCTTCCTTGGTGGTCTGTGCCCTGCCAGAATGAATACATGAAATAATTTTGATGATGCCTTAATGAAAACCCACCATCAGCTTTTATGTATCCATTGGCTTTTGCATAATAAGGCTTCATTTGCTCATTAAGCTTGTAATTGAAAGCAGGTATTGTAAGATTAAATCCATCCTTCCATCCAGGAACAGCATTTTTGTAATCTGTGCTGTTTGAGAAAACATATGTCCTGGCATGGCTGAGAATATCAAATATTCTTTTTCTTATTGATTCAGGAGTCCATTGGACTTCTTCTTTTTTTGTTTGCTTTTCTGCAGCTATTGCAGATTCTTCTTCATAGGTAAGGACTTTCAACTCTCTTTGAAGTATAAGCCTTTCCTCTGCAAGAAGGCTTTCAATAAGGTCAACTGTTGAAGGGTTTTGTTTTTCTGCAATAGTTTGCTGGCGTTTTATGAGGTTCATTAACCGAACAAACGAGCGTTCTAGGTCTCCAAGTCCTTTGTAAAGGTTAACTGCCATCTGCCTGACTCTTGCGTCAATTGCAGTGTCATGTATTGTTTTTTCAAAACCATGGGAAGACTGGCCGTTTTCATGCATATGCTGAAGCTGGGTTCTTTTTCCGTTGAGCATGTTCCACTGCTGGTGGCAAAGCCCGTAGTATTGGCCAAGTCTTTCTGCCTGAACATTTCTGTTTTCACCTTTTGTAACTTTAAGAAGCCGAACTTTCATCCTGTAAACATGCAGGGCATACTTCATCATGTGTATGTCCTGGGCCATAATCTGGGCGATTTCTTCTTCCCTTTTTTCAAGACCTCTCAAATCCTTTAGCTCTGTTGCAGGCATAACATCAAAAAATGCACATTATGGTTTATAAATATTGCTGTTTCTCCACCAGTATACATATCCCCATACCCATAATCAAAAAGTTTATAAATTAATCTTTGATTAAACATTATTAGCAAAGACCAAGGGGGGTGGTACTTTATTTCTAAGACGACGACAGTATCTAAAGAGGTAGCTCTTGCAGAGATAACTTTAAGGAAATATGAGAAGCCTTACGACCTTAAAGGAAGGGAGCTAATCAAAAAGTTATGCTTAAGTTTGGGGCTTTTGCAGCCAGGAGACTCGAGGGATGTAGTTGTTGACGTGTTTCAGGTTTTGATTGACAGCAGGAAAGAGCTAAGCAGTGAAGAAGTTGAAAAGCTCGTTGTTGAGAACAGGAAAAAGAATAAATTAAAATTATTGGGCATAGCGCCTTCAAATATAAGGAGGCAGCTGAAAAGATTAAGAGACATATTTTTTGTTGAGAAAGTTGCAAACAATTACCGGATTTCTGAAAATGCAAGATTGACAGAACTGTTCGAAGAGAAAATAGAAAAGTTCTATGTAAGGACAATCATGGACAGAGTAAAGGAATATCTTGAGGCAGTTGAACTGGAGAGAAAATGATTTACGAGCCTGCAGAGGATTCTTTTCTTCTTGAAGAACAGGTTAAGAAATTTGCAAACGGAAAAGTTCTTGACATGGGAACAGGTTCAGGAATTCAGGCTGCAGCAGCTGCAAAGAAGAAAAATGTTAAAAGTGTTTTAGGGGTTGACATACAGAAAAACGTTGTTGACTGGTGCAAAAAAAATGTTCTCAGCAAAAAAATCAAGTTTCAGCAAAGTGTGCTGTTTAAGAATATCAAAAAGCAGAGGTTTGACACGATTATATTCAATCCGCCATATCTTCCTGCAGAACCAAATCTGAAAGATATCACGCTTTCCGCAGGAAAGAAAGGGTTTGAGATTGTTGAGAAATTCATTAAAGATGCAAAGGGCTACCTTTCTGACGACGGAGTTATACTTCTTCTTATCTCATCATTAACAAACCAGTACCAGTGCGAGAAAATAATCAGGGAAAACTTGTTTGAGTTTGAGATAATTTCAAAACAGCACATATTCTTTGAGGACTTGTTTGTTTACAAGATTAAGAAATTGGAAGTATTGAAAGAGCTGAAAAAGAAAAGAGTTGCAGAGATTAAGTATTTTACAAAAGGGCACAGAGGCCTTTTATTGACTGGGAAATACAAAGGAAATAAAATCACAATCAAGACAAAGCTTCCTGAAAGCAAGGCAGTTGCAAGAATGGCAAACGAGGCAAAGTGGATTAAAAGATTAAACAAGAAAGGGATTGGGCCAAAGCTTGCTTTTGAAGGAAAAGAATACTTGGCATACTATTATGTTGAAGGAAATCTCTTTCCTGAGTTTTTGAAAAAAGCAAAGAAAAGAAATGCACTTGCAGCTGCAAGGGATGTTCTTATGCAATGTTATGAAATGGACAAGATAGGCGTTGACAAAGAAGAAATGCATAACCCATACAAGCATATTCTTGTAAAAGTAAGAAAGCCAGTGCTTATTGATTTTGAGAGGGCTCATATTGTAAAGAGCCCAAAGAATGTTACCCAGTTTCTTCAGTATCTTTCATCCTCTAAAGTTGGGCTGATGGATAGGGAGAAGGCAATTGCTGTTTCAAAAAAGTACAAGAAATCTATTACCAGCCAAGTATTGGAAGGGGTTCTTTGATAGGGACTGACTCGAAGATTTTTCCTTTTGGCTTTCTTGCAAAATAACCTGCAGTTGTTGGAGCTGCCTGCTCAACCAATGCAATGTCTGCTCCTTTCATCATATGCACCATGAGTTCTGGAACATTGACAAACTTCATATCAATTTGCCTGCCGTATTCTGACTGGCAGAACATGTACATCTGCCTTAATGCGTATAATGCGTCAGGAAGCAGTTCTTTTGCGCCGGCCATGTCAACTGTAAAGCTTGCAGCAGGTTCTGCACTTGGTTTTTCGTCTTTAAAATCAAAAGCATAAGCATTAATCAGGCCAGTGGTTAATATTTCAGCGTCCTTAAATTCTATTATTTCAGGTGTTCGGACAGTTATGTCCCTTTGCCTTTCATAGGCAGCAGCCCTATGCTTTACATCCCTCTCAGTCATTTCGTTGCCAAGAAGGATGTATGATGTTACAAACTCCCCTTTTTCATTGATAACAACATTTGCTAATGCTATTCTGTATTTTCCGGTTCCAAGACAGACATTTTTTCCGCGGCTGTATTCAGGGTCAGCAGCCCTTACCTTGAAAGGTATTTCAAATGAAAGAGGAATTTCAGGCAATGGCCTGAAAAATTCAGTTAAAGCAGAAAATCTTCTTAGATTATGAGTGTTTGAAACAAAACGGTCAATGTAAGTGGTTTCTTTCAGGCCATCCAGCTCTCGAGGGTCATACCCCAATGCATCCATAAATGCGGCATTTGCAAGAGTTATGCTCCTGTCATGAGCCATCATTACAAGTGGGACAGGTACAGCATCAAATGCCGACCTGCATGCCATGTTTTCTCTTACAAGTGTTTTAGCTTTAAGGCGCTGAGCCTTTGCCATTGCAGCATTGTTTTCAGCAACTTTTGTTTTTGCAGCGAGCTTTTTCTCAAGTGTTTCTTTTTCAGTTGTAAGAGCGTTAATAGTTCCTTCAAGTTCGATTCTTTTTTCAGGTGTTAAGTCAGGAGCAGGCATTTCTTCAGTAAATTCTTCAATGGTGCTTATGCTTTCTGTCCGAACACTTAATCCTGCTTCGAGCTGCTGATATAATGAGGATTGTCTTACAGCATCTTCAAACCTTTTCTTCCTTCCTTCCGAAGTTACATAAGGTTCAATATGAGAATTATAAAACTTGTTTACATTACTCCAAATCGCTCTCCAGTCCATTTTCTGTTATTACTCAAACAAATGTCCGAGTTATTATCTTTGAATGTCAAAAACCATTTATAAGCTTTTCGTAAATATCTATAGCATAGAGTTTTCTTTGGGTATTAAGAAGAACTGCCTACTGATGCAAGTTATTGTTTATTTTCTTCGTTTCTTCTTGGTCTTCTTGATTTCTTTTTCAAGCTTTAACTGTTCAAGAAGCTCCTTGTACCTGTTTCTGATTGTGACTTCAGTTACTCCAGCTACGTCTGCGACTTCTCTTTGGGTTCTCTTCTCTCCGTGGATTAAAGCTGAGACATAGAGGGCTGCTGCGGCAATGCCTGTTGGCCCTCTTCCTGAAGTAAGTTCAGCCTTCTGGGCCTTTTCCAGGATTTCGACAGCTCGTGTTTGAGTGTCTGCGCTCAGCTTTAGAGATGACGAGAACCTTGCTATGTAGTCAGCAGGGTTCGATGGCAAAATTGATATTCCAAGTTCTCTGGTTACGAACCTGTATGTCCTTCCGATTTCCTTTTTCTCTATTCCAGAAGCTTCAGAAAGTTCGTCAAGAGTTCTCGGCACTTCGTGCCTTCTGCAGGCAGCGTATAAAGCCCCTGCAACAACACTTTCCATGCTTCTGCCCCTTACAAGGCCTCTTTGGACTGCATGGGTGTAAATCCTCGCAGCTTCTTCCTCAACTGATTTTGGAAGCTTAAGGTATGATGAAACCCTTTTCAGCTCTGCAAGAGCCAGTTTAAGATTTCTTTCAATAGCAGTTGAAATTCTGTACTGCCATTTTCTAAGTCTGAAAAATTTGTTTCTGTCTTTTCCGTCAAGTCTGTATAAATCAGCTTTTTGACCAACCTCTGTTCCAAGGCCCTGGTCATATTGAGTATAGGTCATTGGCGCGCCAGTTCTTCGGAGGCTTTTACCGTCATTGCCTTCAAACTCCCGCCATTCCTGATCAAATTCAACCATCTTGTCTTCTACAACAAGTCCGCAATCCTTGCAGATTACTTCCCCTTTTTCTCGATTAAGAAATAAATTGATACTGCCGCATTCTGGGCATTTTTTTACGTATTGCATTCTATTACCCCCCAATTATAAAAATTAAGCTTAAACCCCCCAACTAATTTTGTAAAATATATGAATAATCACATATAAACTTAAAAATAGGATAAGGTCATTATATTTAAACGTTTCTATTTTATGCTTCTCTTATTTATAAATTTGGAAATGTTTTTAAACAAAATTGAGTTACTCCAACTTAATGGAAAGGAAAATCATTGAAATTCTTGCATGCCCTGTCTGCAAAGGGAAGCTTGAGAAGGATGAAAACACTCTTAAGTGTTGCAAATGCAGAAAGAAATATGAAATTAAAGGGGATATCCCTATTCTGCTTCCAGAAAGCGCTGATTAATCGAAATCTTTTTAAACCCCCCTAAAATCCATATTAATTATGGCAAAGAAAAGAAGATTTTCTGCTTACAGGAGAGTAAAAAGACCTTATACAAGGTTCAGTAAATACAAAAAGCTCTCATATGTAAGGGCAAGGCCAGTTAACAGAATAGTAAGATACAATATGGGGGCTTTGACAAAGAACTTTGAGTTTACTGTAGAACTAATTTCAAAATCAACACTTCAAATAAGAGACATGGCTATTGAGTCAGCAAGGCTCTCGTCAAACAGACTTCTTGAAGGAACTGTTGGAAAGGGCAACTATAAGATGATGATTTATCCTTATCCTCACCATGTAATGAGGGAAAATCCGCTTGCTTCAGGAGCTGGAGCAGATAGGATGAGCACTGGAATGAAGAAAGCATTCGGCAAGCCAATAGGCGTTGCAGCTCAGATAAAGAGAGGGCAGAGGATTATGAGCATTCAGGTAAATAAAGAGTTTCTTGAAGTAGCAAAGACTGCAATGAAAAAGGCATCGTACAAATTGCCATGCTCCTTCCTTATTACTGTTTCAAAAACTCCAGTAGTAAAGGATCCTAAAGTAAAGACTGCTTTGGTAAATGCTCCTAAAGTAAAGACTGATTTGGTAAAGGCTCCTTCAATAAAAGATTCTCCAGCAAAGAAAGCTACAAGCTAAGCTTGCTTAATACATCTGATTTTGTTACAAGACCTATTATCTTTCCATGGTCTGAAACAAGAATTGTGGGATAATGCCTTAGAAGGTCTGACGCAACATTAACTGAAGCTGTTTTTGACATTATTGGCGGGCATTCAGCCATCACATCGCTTACATCTTTCGGCTTTTTTGTCATCAAAGCATCAAGAATTACAGATTCTGTTATCAGTCCAACACATTTTCCCTCATGCATTACAGGCATCTGCGAGATATTGTGCTTTTTCATCATTGAAATTGCATCTTTTATTTTTGTTGAAGGCGATACATTGATTATTTTTTTCTGCATAATGTCAACAAGCTTTTGCTCTTCTTTTGCTTTTACAGTGCCAAGCGCGTCTATTATCTGCTTTGCTTTTGAATAAGCAGGGTCGATTAATCCTGCCTCTATTTTTGCAATAAGACTCTGTGAAACGCCAGACCTTTTCGCAAGCTCTGTCTGAGTTAATCCGAACTTTTTCCTTATGCTTTTTATCTCTGAAACATCATATGTCATGAACAGGAATAATTAAAGGTAGTATTTATTACTTTTGGAATATTCAGTGGAAAATTTTAAAAACCTTTACTGCAATAAGCGCATAAAGAGGTGAAATACATGGCTAAAAAGAAATCAAAATTATCAAAGTCTTCTGCAGGAAAGGAATCCCCATTTGGAAAGTACAGGGATCATATTATTTCTGCTGCAGAGGATTTTGCAGCAAGGGAACTCGGCAGTGTTGTTGACTGGCTCAGGAGCCTTACAAACATAAAGACAAAGATAAGAAAGATGACTGTTTTTATGGCAATGTCAGCAGCAGGAGCAACGTTAGTTCTTTACGGCATAACAAGGCTGCTTATGGACTATTTTCCAACTGTGAGAGATGGCATGCTCTACATAATAATCGGAATAATAGGAATATTGCTCGGCATGGCATACAGAAGAGTTTAAGCCCTGCTGAATTTTTTTATTTTCTTTTTTTATTTAACAGTGTTGATTGGCTTTTTCTTCAGAAATGATTTTATGTTGCTGATTGTTGTGTCAACAATTCTCAGCAGAGCTTCTTTGCTGTTGAATGCGTTATGAGGGGTTATGATTACGTTTTCCATCCTTTGCAGCGCGTGATTTTCAAGGATAACTTTTAGATTGCACTTTTTCAGAAACTGCGATGAAAGAAGCTGTTTTTCCTCTTTAATCGCGCATTCCTCTTCAAGAACATCTAATCCTGCTCCTGCAATTATCCTGTTTTTTAGGCCGTAAATAAGCGATCCAGTATCTATTATACTGCCTCTTGCAGTGTTGATTATAATCACTCCCTTTTTCATTTTTTTAACAGCATCCTTATTTATTAGGTGGTGTGTTTTTTTATTGTAAGGAGAGTGGATTGAGATTATATCTGATTTTTTTATTAGTGTGTCAAGGGATGCATATTTGAAGCCGAGCTTTTTTGCAGCTTTCATATCTTTTTTGATGTCAAAGGCAATCACATTCATGTCAAATCCTTTAGCCATTCTTATGACATGCATGCCAATGTTTCCTGCGCCTATGACTCCAATTGTCTTTTTCCTTAAGTCAAATCCCATCAGTCCTCTGCATTCAAATCCACCTTTTTTTGTTCTTTCTATGGATTGGTGGAGCTTTCTTGACAGGGTAAGAATCATTCCAAAAGTATGCTCTGCAACAGTATTAGCGCCGTAAGTAGGGACATTGGAAACTGATATCTTTCTTTTTTTGCATTCTTTTAAGTCGATATGGTCAAAGCCTGTTGACATGGTTGTTACCCACTTTACATTTTTCATTGCGTTAAGAACTTTTGAATTAACTTTTGAGTAAATGAAAACTGCAAGAATATCAGCATCTTTTGCCTTTTTAGCCATTGACTCACTTATGCTGCCTCTGAAGAATTTTATTTTGTGTCCTTTGAGCCATTTTTTTATGTATTCCTCTTCCCAGGGTTCCAATTCAAAGAATGCTATGCTTGCTATTGTCTCCACCTCTTTTTATTGATAATTTTATTTTTTGCCTG
>CAZLVM010000027.1:0-8067 GCA_964562875.1 uncultured Methanosarcinales archaeon
CTAAATGATAAAAAAGCAAAAAATGCATTCAGCGTAATCCCAAAAAATCTGATTGAATACATGGAGTTTAATTATGAACATGTCAGGAAGGCTTCTGAAATCAGAAAAAGGTTTGGAATTCCTAAATCTGATTCGCTTCATTGGGTTTTAGCAACTGAAAGAAACGCTATTCTTGTAACAAGAGACAATCATTTTAAACCGCTAAAAAGAACAGCCATGATAAGCAAGCCTGAAGAATTAATCTAAGCCATATTTTGCAAAAGCTTCCCTTCCTGATTCTTCCCTTGCCTGCTCCAGGCTCATTTTAGACTTGCCCTTGCAGCATCCTTTCAAAGCCAGGAGCTTCCTTTTTATCTCTTCCAGCTCTTCTTTTGTCAAATCAGGCTTCTCAAGCTTTGTTTCCATTATATCTGTTATCTTTTGGAGGTATTTAAGTTTTGCTGTTTATGTTCGGAAGGTTTACGATTACTTTACTATGTTCTTACTGAACTTAATTTCTAAAGAATTAGTGCTTAAAACCCTCACACTGTCAACAAGTCCTGGTTTTATGCCCAGCTTTTCCACTTTTCTTGGAAGCAAAGCTGCTATCGATGAGCCGACACTTATAATTTTCCTCTTTGCTTCAATCTTTTCATTTGCATTTCTTAATGTTATAAGCTCCTTAGCCTGCCCTGGAGTGAAAAGAACCTGCCCGCAGTTTTCGCATTTTAAGCAGTTGATTAGAAATCCTTCTTCAAAGCATTTCCCTTTTGATATCTTTCCGCTGCAATTGCATTTTCTTGATTTCATTTTATATTCTAATATTTTATCTAATTTGTTATAATATAAAAAGCTTTTCATCCATTTCTTCAAGAAAATATAATTAATATGAATTACTAAAAAAAATTCGAAAGGCTTTCAGAATCAAAGATTGTATTAATCCTTTTTACCGTTAATCCTTTTTGACCTTTCAATTAAATCATCCAAGTACTCGTTCATCGGCATCGATAAGTTGGAAGTAGCTTTTTTAACAGGCTCTCCCCCAGTTACAGCCTTCCTGCGCTCACGCTCGTAAAAACAGACTGCCTTGCCCACTGCTGTTTCCTCAAAAAAAGCCCTGTCATATCCTTCAAAAGGAAATACATCCCCATTCTGTGAAAAAACTTCAAGGTCAAATGCATCACCAATATCATCCATCTGTATAGGATATGGAAAATGCAGGTATGCCTCAAGATTTTCATGAAACTCCACGCTGTATGGGAATTCATGCTTTTCAAGAGAAACCTTTCCCTTGTATTTCTTCCCTGCTTCAACTTCCTCAACTTCTATTCTAACGCTTGCGAGATTCATTTTATTCCCTCCTAATATCGTTCTCATTTATAATATTAATGGTCAGTTCAACTATTGTTCCGGGCTTAAGATCCTGCTCGAGAACTCTTGGAACTACTATAATTGCCTGCGAGCCATGCTTGGCTATTTTTTTTATAATTCTGAACTTTTTCATTTTTCAAGAGATGATAGGTCTATTTCTATATCTGATTCTTTTCCGTCAATAATTTGAAGTTTAGGATTTTCAAGAGTTAGCTCTATTTTCTCAAGCATTCCAATAAGCCCCTTTCTTTCCTCTAAAAAAGCAGAATCATCGGTGCTGGGCATTGTCCTTACAAATAGGCCATACACCCTTTTCCCATGCATAAGCAAATCATTAAGAAACAATATCTGCTGAAGTGTAAGTGATTCGCTGCCGATTAGATGTCCTGAAGAGGAATAATCCGACTGAAAAGAAAGATTCTCTACTGCATAAGCCTTTTTTGCCCTTTTCTGGTAACCAGGGTCTCCATCGTGAAACGAAGGTGCGTCAACCATTTTTCTAATATGTATAATTTATACATAGAAGAAGTATTACCAGTATTTAAATCTTTCGTTTTTTAACTACTAATTAGTGGTTACATTAATCGCGGTGATTTCAACCTTCATATGATATTTTGTTCCTGCTATGGATTAATGTGCTTACTTTTTTCACAAGCTCTGACCTTATCTTAAGATATATTTCTCTGTGAACCATTGTTTCCATATGCCCTGTAAACCTGAGAAGTTCCTGCCCATCATTGATAACATCTTCCATACAGTTAATATCAATTGACGAGAAACCTGTACCATTTTCCACCCGTTTCATACATCCCCTATAACCCCTCATGAATTTTATCCTCATTATTCTGCTTTGATTAAGGAGATTATCAAACTCATCTGTTTCACACCTGTCATACTTATCCCTGTCAAAATCAGAAATAGAATAAAAGTTTCCCCTTCCAAAATCCTGCTGCCTTCTCCCGTAGGTCACTTATTATCACCCAGTTTTCCAGCCTTCACCATCATCATCATCATCATCATCGTTATAGCCATCGTCATCATCGTCAGAATTACTATAGCCATAAATACCAACATCAATCGTTTGGATTCTATAGTCAAGGTTCTTCTTCAGTCTTACGAGCTTTGAAACTTTTCCTACGATTTCAGGAATGCGGCTTTCTGCCCAGGAAATGCCTTTTTCCCCCAGCTCCCTTGCAAGCAAAAGGACATGCCTGCCTGATTCGTATGCTTCCTCAATCTCAAAAGGAGTGCTGGACAATGAGCACATTGCAGCAGGATAAAGCTTTGATGAAAAAGACTCATAGTCCTCTAAAAAAGTATCAAAAGAGGCTGATTCGCCCATGTCAAGCCAGTTGCCTATAATGAGGAACTGCTTTGTTATGGCTTTTACCTCTAAAACATGCTCTTCCAGCACACTTCTTTCCGCAGGAGATAAATCCTCCCCTGTTATATACTTAAGCTTGCCCATTGCATCAAGAGCCCTTTGGCCTGCAAGAACTGTCCCCAAAAGCTTTTCAAATCCATTAAGTGATGTGGATTGTACCTCATGCAAAAGCCTGGCTATCTCAAGGCCTTCGTAAAAGGTTGCCCTGAATTCTTCGCAATCTTCAAGAGTCTTTTTTACACCTATCCTGTCATCACTTTCAGAAGCTGCAATTATTGGGGCTGGCTCACTTATTCCAAGAGGGATAAGAGGCTTTACCTTTTCAGGCTTCCATTCACTAACAGCCTTTAGGTTCCTTACCATTGAGCCGATAAGCGGCCTGTAGCGGTCTGCCTCATATAAACCCATTTCAACAAGCCCATTCCCTGAAAGAAGTATATTGTCCCCTGTATCCAATGCAAGTTTCATTTCTGCTTTTGTGCACCCTGACATTGCCTGGAAATAATCCTTTTCCATAAATCCCATTACATCCCTGCAGTAACAATTAAAAGTATCCTGAAGATATCCGTCGACAAAAGCGCCGTTATCAATAAACCAGCACCCGATTTTTGTGAGCTCTCTCGCCCCTGTTTCTAAAGCCTTTTTTTCAAGAGGAGAAACTTCCTCACCCAAAATTCCATCAATCCTGTCCATTGCCTCCATTGCAATATTGCCTTCATACAGGGCGTGAAGAATGTTTGTAAAACCTGATAAAGAAGTCTTCCCCATTTCAAAGCAGATGTATGCCTCTTTATACCTTCCCCAAAAAAAATCAAGATTTAAAGCGCATGTGTACAGAAGAATCTGCTCTTTATCCCTGGGAGGGGATGTAATAAGATTAACATAGGCCCTTGCTACCCCAAGTCCAGGGTTTTTCTGCGGTTCTTGTTCGTCTGGATTTTCTTCAGCCAATAGCCATCCCCTTTAGTTCTCACTGTAAATCTGTGATAGACAGAGCAATAAAAAACTTCGGGAAGAGACTATAAAAACATTTCTTTATTGCAGGACAACATTAGAAAATCCTGCTTCCCCAGGCCTGTAAAACTGGTAATTGCCCTCTTCAAGAGCTGACCTGTACCGCTTTACTTCTTCTGAGCCAAGATGGGATTTCATTATTCTTCTCGAAGCCATCTTGAGAAATCCATTCCATACCCTTCTTTTAACTTTTTTAAACTTGGCGCCCCTGACAAAAATGGATGCTGCCTGCCAAAAGCTTGAAGCAGCGTCCATTCCCCTGTAAAAATGCTTGTAAGTATCCCTCATTATATTGTCTGACTCCAAGGGATTTGCAGATGCAACAACATACTGGCCTGTGTAAAATGATTGATTAACAGGAACTCCTCCAACAGTTTTCAGGACAACCCCTGCATCATGAAGAGGCTTTGTCATTCCTGCGCCAGGCAAAGGAACTGCAAGATGAAACTGCGCAGACCTCACTCCGTGCTCCCTAAGAAAATCAACAGCTTCCCTCATCCTCACCTTATAATCTGCTATTGCGCCGGGATTATTCGGTATTGAGTAAGGTATTTTTTCTGAATGCTCTTCCCCTACAATCGGGCTTATCACGCACATTGCATGAGCATCTATTTCTGCCCTGCAAAGCCAGTTCAAAACATCTGAAAGCTTTTTCCTGCTTGTCTTCTTTGAAGCGTTCATCTTATCAATCTCATCATCGTGAACAGACTCGACCCCCAGATAAAATGTGTTAAATCCTGCCTTTCTAAGAAGGTGCGCTGTGCCAGCCTTAATCATCTGATAAATGCTGTCCACTGTTGCCTGGGCTGAAATTCCAACTTTCATCCCTTCCTTTCTTTTTCTGACAAAGGCCATTGAAAGCTCTTCTATTTTTTTTATACCCCTTCCAAACATGTGATCGTCTGCAACAAAAACATTGCCAATGCCATCCTCATCTGCCTTAACAACATCAGCAACAACCCTTTCAGTGCTGCCAAACCTGTACCTGCCGCTGTTCAAAATATGCGCAGAACAGAAATCACAGTCTCTCACAGTACATCCGAAAGAGCTAAGCACAGTCCTCATAAACTTTGACTGCTTACCCTCTACAAGGCTGTAGTCTATTCTTGGAATTTCATCCATTAAAGGAACTCTTGCCACTGTTCTTTCATTATCTCCTGTGTAAACTCCCTGAATGCCATTTGGCTTTGCCCTCCAGAAAGACTGAAGAAGGCTTTCCCCATCAATTCTTTGAGACTGGATTTTCTTAAGAACATCAGGCAAAGCAAACTCTGCCTTGCCTATGACAACCATATCAGCTCCGTTTAGCAAAGCCACGTCTGGGTCAAAGAAATACCCTGCTCCGCCCGCGATTATCAGCGCATTTGGGTGGGTTGCTCTAAGCAACTTTATTTTTTCATTAGCATAAGGAACATTTGAAATAATTGATGAAATGCCTATAACATCTGCAGCAACACCTGAATAATCAAAATCAGGCTCAAGAATCTCGTATACTGCTTTTGAATCCTTAAAGCCTGCTGATTTCAAAAGAGTTGCAACAGAAACAGCTCCGAGATGGAGCGCGTGCTTTTGAAACTTCTTGAATATATCCCAGCTGTTTGTGTCAGTTGCGTCTATAACAACGCCTGACAAGTCTGAGAACAATTCACTTTCCCTGACCTCTCTCAAGGTTTCCTGAAGACCTTTTTCCACGTCCAATTCTTCCTCCAAAACCCTTTCCAATGTAATCATCATACAGCTTTAAATCTTGAGTATTATATAAATTTTATTGTCAGACAACAAGTTTTATAAATAAAACAGCACTAAACTAAGGTTATGGTATTGGAAAAATTAGGAAGCTCATTAAAAAATACACTGGCTAAAATAGCAGGAGCTGTGCTGGTTGATGAGAAACTAATCAATGAATTAGTAAAAGAGATACAGAAAGCTTTGCTCCAGGCTGATGTAAATGTAAAATTAGTCTTTGAGCTTACAAAAACAATAAAGGAAAGGGCAAAAAAACAACAAACGCCCCCAGGACTCACAAAAAAAGAGCATCTTGTCAATATTGTTTATGAAGAATTAACCAAATTCTTAGGCGGAGAAAAATCAGAGCTAAAGCTCCCTGCAAAAAAGCCTGCAAAAATCATGCTTGTCGGACTTTTTGGGTCAGGAAAAACCACAACAGCAGGAAAGCTTGCAAGATATTTAACAAAAAGAGGAAAGAAAGTTGCGCTTTTAGGGCTTGACATACACAGGCCTGCAGCAATGACCCAGCTTGAACAGGTTGGAAAGAATGCAAAAGTGCCTGTTTTTACAGACCATAAAGAAAAAGATGTTACAACAATTTACAAAAAATATGAAAAAGAATTCAAAAAGTTTGATGTTCTCATAATTGATACGGCAGGAAGGGACGCTCTAAGCAAAGATTTGATAGAAGAGCTGATGAATGTCCACAAAATTGCAAAGCCTGACGAGAATTTGCTTGTAATTTCAGCAGACATAGGCCAGGCAGCCCAAAAACAGGCTGAAACATTCCACGAAGCAGGAAAAATAACAGGAGTCATTGCCTCAAAAATGGACGGCACTGCAAAAGCAGGAGGAGCTTTGTCTGCATGCGCAATAACCAAAGCGCCAATCAAATTTATAGGAGTTGGAGAGAGAATAGAGGATTTGGAGCAGTTTAACCCTCCAGGCTTTGTCGGAAGAATGCTTGGCATGGGCGACATTGAAGCTCTTTTGGAAAAAGCAAAAGACGCAATCTCTGTTGAAGATGCTGAGGATTTAAGCAAAAGGCTTCTAAAAGGCGAATTCAACTTGCAGGACCTTTATGAACAGATGTCTGCGCTGAAAAAAATGGGGTCATTAGGCAAAATAATGGAAATGATTCCAGGCATGGGCCAGATAAAGCTGCCAAAAGAAGCGCTTGAAGTTCAGGAAGGCAAGCTGAAAAAATGGAAGTTCATACTTGACTCGTGCACAAAAGAAGAGCTTGAAGAGCCTGACAAGATTTCTGCAGCAAGAATTGAAAGGATTGCAAAAGGTTCAGGCGTAACAACAGGCCAGGTAAGAGAACTGCTGAAGCAGTACAAGCAGAGCAAGAAAATGGTCAAGATGTTCAAAGGAGCCGGAAGCCCTGAAAAGATGATGAAGAAAATGCAGTCAGGAAAGATGAAAGGCATGAAGTTTAAGTGAGGAATTTCTATAATTCAATATTGCGATGGTTGCATACCATATTTATTGCTTAAACTTACCCACCGCCTATATTCATAAGTAGGTAGGAGTGTTCCTATTGATAAAATTTTTTCAAATTCAACTGCATCATTATACTCTTCGGATACGCTGTTAAACGATTTTCCGCTGTTGATAATTATTATATTCGGGGTAGATGTCAATTTTCCCGTATTTGAATAATCACCTGAAGACCGTGTGATTATACTTGGGCGGGTAGTTTCAACAAAACAATAACCTGAATTTATGAAACTATACTCATTTGGGCATTTTATTCCTAAAGCTTGATGGTTTTCTTGTTCAAAAGTGAATAATGCTAACCCATACCCTAACTCTCTCAACAAGAATGCTGCAAGTTTAGATTTTGAGCCACAGACTCCAGCATTGTCATAAATTACTTCATAAGGATATCTGCCGGTCAATCGGCCCAAAGAAAGACTCCCCTGATCATAAGGAATATGCTGAACTAAGTTGATTGCTATTCTTGCTTGGTCATCTTCATTTGATGTCTGTTTTTTTATTTCATCTACTAAGGGCAATAAAAATTCTTTTTGGTGTTCTTCATTCAGATATTTTAATTCTAACTCCTCTTCTGAAGGGCACACATTGTTATAACAGGTATAAGTTCTTGGTAAATCCGCGAGATAATCATTTAGCCCCTCATAAACTGTAAATGATATTTCTATACTTCTGCCTCTTAAGGTATATTTCACTTCAAAATTTTTAGGATTTGTTAAGTATTTTGAAATACATTTCTCACCTTGAGGGATTTCATCGGCTTTGCAACCGCAAACACTTGCCTTTTCAACCAGGAATCCGTTTAGACATTGGTAAGGTTTTTCATAAGAACATTCTGGATGCATCGTGCCATCAGAACATTCTATAGAGTCTATGCAATCTCCTTGATATACATGCTGACCAGAAGGGCATCCGCAATCAAGACAACCCTCTTCATATGTTTCTCCCTCCTCACATATGTCATTTCCACATACGGGAATGGATTTGCAACCACTAATGATTAAAGTAAATATTACTAGGATTGTTACAAACAATTCTTTTTTCATCCAATACCTTTTTTGCTAATTTGATTATTTAAACTTATTTATTCT
>CAZLVM010000028.1:0-7988 GCA_964562875.1 uncultured Methanosarcinales archaeon
TGCCAACTAAAAAAAGAGAAATAAGCTCCAACCCAACCCTTCAGGTGATGATGGCAGAAGATGCAAAAGAAATGCTAAGAGCCATAGCAAAGGGAGACAGCAAAGACATAACAGCAATTTTCAATGCAGCAGAATTCATAGCATACAGCCCTTCAAAAGAAGCGCCTTGGGCAGGCACACATTTTGTAGACATCAAAGAGCCTAAAAAAGACAAGGATGGCAAACCTGATGAAAAAGCTCCAAAACAAGAATACAGATTTGAGCTTATCAGGCTCCTGGGAGCAGGCGGCATGGGCTCTGTATACCTTGCAAAATCAGTAACCAAATGCGGAAAATGCAGACCGGGCACTCTTGTCGCGCTAAAGTTCAGTGAGACAGGCGTTGGAGCGGGCAGTATGGACCCATCGTTTGAAAGGCTAAAGCAGGAAGCAATAATAACAGAACAGGTTAAACATCCAAATTTTGTCGGGTATCTTGCAAAAGGAGAAATTGTCAAGGCACATCCTCTTCAAAAAAAATCTGACGGATCAAAAATTGAAAAAGATATCTGCTATCTTGCAATGGAATATATCCCCCACAGAACTCTTGAAGACAGGATAAAGCATGAAGGACGGCTTTCTATAGATGAAGTTATGCATGTAATAGAACAGCTGGCAAATGCAATGCATGATGGATTTCATGCGCAAGGACTTATTCATAGAGATTTGAAACCTGAAAATATATGCTCAACAACAGACTTTTCAATAAAAATACTGGACTTCGGCCTTGCGAGAAATGTAGACCCAAGCAAAAACAAAATTCAAACAGTTGGATATGTTGTAGGAACACCATTCTATATGCCTCCTGAACAAGTAAGGGGAGAAAGACCTAATGAAATGAATGATGTATTCAACATTGGAGCTATTGCAATGGCATTGCTCACAGAAAAACCACCTTATGCATATATAGCAAGCATAACCATGAATGCTGGCGGCTCTGATACCAATGTAAACACAGTCAAAAATATTGCAAGATCAACAAAATCCCCAAGAATAAGGGACATAGAAGAGTTTGTGAGAAATGCTCATCCTATTGCGGAACCTGGATACTGCGAAACCGTAAGGGATGGAAAAGTGTACAGGAAAATAATGCCTGACTTTGACCCCTGGGTAGACGGAATGTTTGCAGCAACGCATGCAGCTGTCAAAGAGGAAAGGTATACAATACCGGAACTTGTTTACATGATAAAAAGAATAAAAAAATCCAGGACTAAAACAAAGGTTGAAAGAAGGAAGGAAGTTGAAAAGGCGCAGGATCTTCTTGTACAGTTTGGAAAAGGCGAATACAAAAAGGATTTTAGCAAAGCTTTGAATGTAGTAAACAGAGCTGCCCAATCAATGTTCTACTGCGAAGGCGCCCTGAGAAAAGAACTCATGGACCATGCGAAGGCTGCTGCTGATGTTGTGGAAAAGTATATTGATTCCCAGAAAATGGGGGCTGGAATAAAAGCAAGGATAGATATGAGAGTTGCGGTCATAAAAAAAGACCAGTTTCTTTATGATGAAAGAAGCCTGCTACATGTGATGGCAGGAGAATACCCGGCTCTTTTAAAACACAAGATGTACTGCATAAACCATTCCCTTGATTCTGTAGCAGACAAAATAAGAGCTCCGGAATTCGTATGCGACCAGGCAATGACTCCTTTTACAATAGCACAAGAAGCAATGAAAAGGGTTGACGGCTATTTTGAAAAAATGCAAGAACAAGTCAGCGAGACAACAATCACTGAAAAAGGCGTTGTTGATCTTGATACAATCAGAAAAGGCTTGGCTGCAAAAGTTGAAAGGATGGAAAAATATGTCTATGGAAGAATCTATCAAAGGGCAGCCCAGAAAATAAAAGGTTCAGACTACTCAACAGCATTTGGATGGCTAGGCCTGATAAAAGAAAGAGTAGAGGAAGAGTATTCCCTCCCAACAAGAGACGGCGGAAAAGTTGTCATAAGCAAAAGGGCAATAGAGGAAAATATGAAGATAGCAGCCCTTGAAATGCAGCTTGTAAGAAACGAAGCAGAAGCAAGCCAGGATTTCATGCAGGATCCTGATGTGCAGGAAGCATCACAAACGCTAATTAGGCTTTACAGGCAGTTCGGGCATGAGGGCTATGTTGAGAGGGCACAAAGCATAAGCGGTGTGCTTGTCCCTGCGATTGAATTAAAGCTTGCAAAAAGAGAGGTGAAGCTTGGCCAAGGATACCAGCAGGATGAAGGAGTGCAGGAAACATCAATAAAACTTTGCGTGCTCTACAACACTCTCGGGAAAGACGAGTATGTACCAAAGGCAGAACAGATAGGCAACTGGCTTGTTCCTGCGCTTGAGGCAAGGCTTGCAAAAATGGAGCAGGAGCTTGGCCCAGAATACCTGCAGGATAAAGGAGTGCAGGAAACATCAAGAAATCTGTGTGCGCTTTACAACGCCCTTGGAAAAGACGAATACCTTGAAAAGGCAAAGAGGATAGAAGACCTGTTTAGCCAAGCAGCAAATGAACCTAAGAAAGACGGCGATGGAAGCAACGGCGCAGCGCCTACTGCTCCTGAAGCCCCAGCACCTGCAAATTAACTGTTTTTTCTTATATTCTTATAATCACTATTTTCAGCCAGTGCCACGCTAAGTGATGCTTCTTTTATTTCTTCTTAAAAGGAGTCCTACTTAATTAAACAAAGTTTAGAATAAGTACTTCGCTAGGTGGCAATGACTCTTGTTAGTTTGGTGATAATGGCAGCCAATGCTGCGCTCCGTGATGATTCTATGATTTCTTCTTGAAATGAGTCACGTGCAGAACAATGTTTTAAAAGAGTACTTCGCTTGGCAGCATTGGCTCTTATTAGTTAGGTGGCAATAACTCTTGTTCGCTGGGCAGTATCGGCTCTTCTTAGTTTGGTGGCAATGGCTATCTTTTTAGTAAAGCTTTTATATGACAATCCTGTAACAAATACGGGGGATAACATGGCAGATTTTAGAAAGGCAAGAATAGAGGATGCAGAGGGAATAGCTAGAGTTCTCATGGAAAACTACATGATTGAGTCAGAAGAAGAAGCAATCTCTACATTCAAGAAAGAATTTGTCAAAGGCCACAGCTTTATTGTAGCCATAGAGGATGAAAAGATAACCTGTGTTGGCTCATGGATAAGGCATGGACTGCCAAAGCACCAGCTTGCATGGATGAGCAGATTTGCAACACTGAAAGGCACTGCTTTTGAGATTGAAGAAGAGCTGTTCTCAATGGTTGTACAGGATGCAGAACAAACATTCAAGGAAAATGGCTCAAAGCTAAGAAAGATATTTGTCTACTGCCATAAATCAGACAAAGAAACCCAGGACTTCTATGAAAAAATAAAACTTGTCAAGGAAGCCGAACTTAAAGATCATTTTTACAAAGGGGAGGATGAGATAATTTACAGTATGTTCTTTGAATAAAATGCTAGTTGAATCATTTTCTGGAATAAGAGGAATCTATGGAGAGGATATAACAAAGAATGTCATATGGAATTACGCAGGTTCATTTGCAAAATTTCTGAAAGAAAAAAAGAAAAATCCATCTATTGTAATAGGGATGGATACAAGGCACTCCTCTGAAGAAATACATGAGGAAATGAAAGGTGTTTTCCTATCATATGGCATTGATGTTATAGATGTTGGATACAACACAACACCTGCAGTGCAGCATGGTGTAAGGAAGTTTAAGGCAAATGGAGGGGTGATGATAACCGCATCCCATAACGAGCCGGAATGGAACGGCTGGAAATTTCTCTCAGAAAAAGGTTCTGTGCTTGTTCCTGAAGACATTAACCAAATCATTGAGAACAGCAAGAGCAACCATGAACTTGGAAAAGATGGCGGAAAACTTATTGACAAAATAAAAGAGCTGAAGGATGCATATACTAAATTTGTTCTTGATACTATTGGAAAAAAAGGCATTAAGGAAATAAAAAATTCAAACCTTACTGTAGTAATTGATCCAAACGGAGGGACTGCTGCAATAGCAATAACAGACATACTTGACAAGGCAGGAGTAAAATACATACCAAAAAATATGGAAATAGGAGTTTTCAACAGGCTGATTGAGCCGAATGAAAAATCACTTGCATATTTGCCGTCTTATGTTGATGAGATGGAAGCAAATTTAGGGGCAGGATGGGACTGTGATGGAGACAGAGTAGAACTTGTGCTTCCTGAAAGCTCAAGCTTTGCAAAAGACAGAGGACCTCTGCTTTCAGGGCATTACATACTTGCACTTCTTGTTGAAGAAGTTCTTTCAGAATACAAAGGAAAAAACAAAACTATTGTTGTGAATGACGCTACATCCTCTGTTGTTGAGGAAGTTGCCAAGAAGCACGGCATAAAGACAGTTGAGGTAGAAGTTGGGGAGATAAATGTTGTTGAAAAAATGGATGAGCTTAAATCCCCTGTTGGAGGAGAGGGCTCAAGCGCAGGAGGCATATTCCCCCCTTCAAGATGCAGAGACGGCATAATAACCCTCATGATTATACTCAAAATGATTGCAAAAAGAAAAAAACAGCTGGGAGAAATAGTAAAAGAGCTTCCGCAATACTACAGCTCTGCAACCAAAATGGAATGCCCTCCTGAAAAGGCAGTTGCTATGAGAAAATGCATTGAAGAATACTGGAAAAGCCATGAAAGCATGAAAGAAATAAGAAAAACAGGTGATGAAACTGGCGGCCTTAAAGTGATAATGAAAAAAACAAAAGCGGTTGAAGGATGGATTTTTTTCAGAGCTTCAAAAACAGAAACAGGAAAATTCAGGATAATAACTGATGCAAAAACAAAAATCCATGCTGACAAACTTGTTGCAATGGGAGAAACAGCATTCAATGACTGCCTTTCGGAGATTAAAAAATGAAAGCTGTTATCATGGCTGCAGGAAAAGGCGTTAGAATGCTTCCGCTTACTGAAAAAATACCAAAGGTGCTTGTTAAAGCAAACGGCAAGCCATTCCTTTACTATGTGATTACAAGCTTAAAAAAAGCAGGATTTGATGACTTAGGCATAATTGTCGGGTACAAAAAAGAGCAGTTCCCTGAATTTCTAAAAAAATACGGATTTAAAGCAGAGTTGATTGAACAGTCAGAGCAAAAAGGAACAGGGCACGCTGTAATGCAGGCAGAAAAGTTTGCAGGGCAGGACAATTTCATTGTTCTCGGAGGAGACAACCTCTGGAGTGTTGAGGATTTGAAAGCGATTAATAAAGACGATCTTTTCTGCTATGTTGCAGGAATAGAAGTAAAAAACCCTGAAAAATACGGGGTTCTTGTTGCAGAAGGCGATGACCTTGCTGAAATAAAAGAAAAGCCAAAAGAACATGTCGGCAATTTAATCAATACAGGACTTTACAAGTTCAGCTATGAGATTTTTGAAGCACTAAAAAGGATTGACCTTTCGCCAAGAGGAGAATATGAGCTTACAGATGCAATAACCCTTCTTGCAAAACAGGGAAAGGCAAAGATTTTGAAGCTTAATGACTTCTGGCTTGATATGGGATGCAAGGAAGACATACCAAATGTAGAAAAATTCTTGAAAGAGAAAGGTGTTTGATTTGTGCGGAATAATAGGCATTGTTTCTTCAGATGAAGTGAGCAAAAGGCTTCTTGAATGCATAAAAAAACTTGAATACAGAGGGTATGATTCTGTTGGAATGGCATGCATTTCCGGAGAATCTATTGAGATAAGAAAGGATGCCGGCAAGATTGATGATGTTGACTCAAAAGTATCTTTTAATGGAATGAGAGGGAACATAGGCATAGCCCACTCAAGATGGAGCACTCATGGCAAAACCACAAAGGAAAATGCGCATCCTCATACCGATTGCAATGGAAAAATTGCAATAGTTCACAACGGAATAATAGAAAACTACCAGGAACTCAAAAAACATCTTTTGGAAAAAGGGCACAAGTTCAAATCAGAAACAGACACTGAAGTGATAGTGCACCTGATAGAGGAAAATTACAGCGGCAATCTTAGAGAAGCTGTCAGCAAAACTCTGCCAATGCTTGAAGGCTCGTATGCCCTTGGAGTAATCATGGCAGGGAATGAAAAGATGATTGCTGTTAGGAATGAAAGCCCGCTTGTTGTAGGTCTTGGAAAAGGGTCAAATGCAATATCATCTGATGTTCCGGCAATACTAAGCATGACAAAAAGAATAATATTTCTCGAGAATAATGAGATAGCTGAAATGACAAAAGACAATGTGAAAATATTCAGCCCTGAAGGAAATGAAATTGAAAAAAAGCCAAAGGAAATAGAATGGGATGCTGAAACGGCGGAAAAGCAGGGATTTGAACACTTTATGCTGAAGGAAATATTTGAACAGCCAAGAGTTATTGAGGAGCTTGCAGCATCAGGAATAGAAAACGGAAATGTGAAAGTTGATGGAACACTTGGATTAAGCAATGAAGAAATAAAAAGTGCTGAGAGAATAATAATAGTTGCATGCGGAACAAGCTGGCATGCGGCTCTTGCAGGAGAATTTATGCTTGAAGAGCTCGCAGAAATACCTGTGGAAGTTGAATACGCCTCAGAGTTCAGATACAGAAACCCAATAATAAAAAAAGGGGACATTATCATACCAATAAGCCAGTCCGGAGAAACCGCAGACACGCTTGCAGCGCTCAGAGAAGCAAAGAAAAAAGGGGCAAAGATAATTTCTGTATGCAATGTTAAAGGAAGCTCTATAGCCAGAGAGTCTGATGCTGTGTTTTACACAAACGCAGGTCCTGAAATAGGCGTTGCGTCAACAAAAGCATTCACCTCCCAACTCATTGTCCTTTACCTTATGACGGTGCACATTGCATCTGTAAGAGGAGTTATGCCTGCCGAGCAGGTTGCAAACAGAGTAAGAGACCTTAGAAAACTTCCGCTACAAATACAGAGTATACTTGAAAACAAAGAACATATTATCAAGGTTGCAAAAGACTACCACCATAAGACAAATGCAATTTATCTTGGAAGAGGAATTAATTTTCCAATAGCTCTTGAGGGAGCGCTAAAACTCAAAGAAATATCCTACATACATGCAGAAGGGTATCCCGCAGCTGAAATGAAGCACGGACCTATTGCATTGATTGACAAGGAAATGCCTGTTGTTTTCATCGCAACAAAAGACTGCAGAACATACAAAAAAGTCATAAGCAACATGGAAGAAGTTAAAGCAAGAGGCGGCGTGATAATCGCAATAGCCACAAAAGGCGATGAAGAGATAAAGAATCTTGCTGATGATATAATTTATATACCTGAAAATTCATATATTCTTACCCCAGTGCTTGCATCAATACCCCTCCAGCTTGTTGCATATTACATAGCAAAAAACAGGGGATTTGACATGGATAAGCCAAGAAACCTTGCAAAATCAGTAACAGTTGAATAAAATGATAATAAGAAATGCAAAACTTGAGGATGCTGAAGGCATTGCAAATGTCATGAAAGAAAGCTACAACATAGACAGCATAGATGAAGGCAAAAAAGTATTTCTAAGCGAGATGAAAAAAGAGCATCACTATGTTGTTGCCGAAGAAAATGATAAAATACTTGGCATATGCACTTGGACTATGCATGATCTTCCAAAACACCAGCTAGCAGAACTTAACAGGATTGCAGTCCTTCCTGAATGCAGGGGCAAAGGCGTTGCAAAAGAGCTATTCAACGGGATGGTAAAAAGAGCGCAGGAATTCTACAATGAAAATGGAAGCAGACTGAGAAAACTTTATCTTTTAACGCATGAGTCAAACAAAAGAGCGCATGCATTCTATGAAAAAATAGGGTTTAAGCATGAAACAACACTCAAAACCCACTATTATGAAAATGATGATGAGAGAGTTTATACAATATATTTTGACAGTGAAGGAAAACAGTTGTGAGTTTTGAAAATTTGTTTCTGAGCCGATACTGCGCTATGTGATGCTTATTTTACTTATTCTAAAAAGAAGTCACACGCAG
>CAZLVM010000029.1:0-7893 GCA_964562875.1 uncultured Methanosarcinales archaeon
AAAATGAAAGATATTATGCCTAAGCTTATTAGCTTGTTCAAGGAAGGGTACTGCACTCCTCAAATATCGAGGATAGCAAAAAAGCTTAAAGAGCCTTCTACAACCATACATTACAACATAAAAAAGCTTGAACATGAAGGAGCAGTCAAGGCGTACAAAGCAGTGTTCAACTACAAGAAAATTGACCAAGGGCATTGCACTTATATCATGATTAATCTCGGAGCTGAAAAATACGGCGACCCTGAAGAAGCTGCAAAAATGATTGCAAAAGACCATAGGGTTGAAAGCGTGGACATATGCACAGGAGAATATGAGCTAATAGTAAAGCTCAGGACAAAAGACATTGATGAGTATTATGATTATGTTAAAAATTCAATAAAGAAATTTGGATTCACAAAAACCGTTTCAATGACATCATTGAAGCAAATCAAAACAGAATTTGTTGAAATATAAATAAAAAAAGAGGTGTTAGAAGTTTGGCAAACAGTCTGGAAGAATCTATAAGATTCTACATGCAGCAAGGTTATACTAAACAGCAGATTGTCGACTATCTAATCAGCTTCGGCTACCCTCCAAAAGATGTCAATGTTGCATTTGCATTTGTTGAATCTAATCCTATTCCTGAAGCAGCAGAAGAAACGCCTGAAGAAAAAATAAGAGGCCAGCAGGCTCCGCCAAAATACGGTGAAAAGCCAAGAAGTATTTCAACCCACAAAAATGTTTTCATAATCGCAGGTATTCTCATTATAATTATTCTTGCAGGATTCGGCGTTGCAGCATACTGGTTCATGACACTTCCTGAATGCGGAAACGGTGTTGTTGAAAAGGGAGAAACAGCCCAGACCTGCTGCGAAGATGTAGGGTGTATTGGCGACCAGGACTGCTCACAGCATGCCTGCGTAGAGCCTACATGCGGCTATTGCGAGTATTTGGAAGACCACTACTGCAAATCACAAGAATGCTGCGCAAGCAAAGACTGTGCTGATGACGCGTACTGCGAAAACAATTTTTGCATAGAGCTTGACTGTCTTGAATGCCAGTATTATCTTAATCATCAGTGCAATGACTATCCTTGCTGTGTAGACACTGATTGCGGAGCAAACTTCAGATGCGTAAGCCACGAATGCCTTAGCGACTGCGGCGAATGCCAGTACATGGTAAACAACGAATGCTTTGACCATGAATGCTGTGATAACGATGCTTGCGCACAGGACGAAATATGCGAACAAAACAATTGCGTTCCAGCTATATGTGATATAGGTGAAATCGTAAAGAGCCATGAATGCTGGCCTGCAGAAAGATGTAATTCAGATGCTGACTGCGATGATAATTTCAGCGAAACACTTGACCTTTGCATTGGCGCAAAAACATCAACATCCCACTGCACTCATCTGGAAGCAGACCAGTGCACCACTGATTCAGAATGCGATGATGACGACATAACAACCAATGACCGGTGCGTGGGAAGCCCTCAGCACTGCGTCTTTGAGCTTAAAGACTGCGATGAATTTGGAGTTAGATGCCTTAATTCTGAAGGTGTCTGCGACAGCAACATGACAGTTGCAGATGATACTGCCTACTGCTGCCTTGGCACATGCGAGCAGATTATTGACCTTTACATTGACGACATGGACGAAGATGACGGAATTGTTGAAGTTGAGGTTGCAGGCATGAACAGGGTAAATGCAAATGACACTTTCAAAATTTATGCTTTTGAAAACAATACAAGAATGAAAACTTTAAACGGGCTGAACTATGCTGAAATAAACGGAAAGAATGATACTGATACGTTTTATTTTAACATGACCATTTACAACAAAATGATAAATATTACCGCTGTTGTAGACTATGATGATGAAATAGAAGAAATCAACGAAACAAACAACAACAGGACTATTACTGCGACTCTTGTGCCTTAGAATTATGAAGTAGGGCCATCATTTGCTTGGCCTGTCCTGATTTTCCCTAAATAAGTAGAAGTCATGTATTTTTCTATCTCAACAGCCTTGTAAAAAACATTCCCCTTAAGCACACCTCTTCCTGCAAGCTCAAGACTGGTCACATTATCACCCCTGTCCTGCCTCAAAAGATTCCCTACAAGATAGCTTTCAGGCACAAGAAGCCCTTGAGCTATTTCCAGGGTAACTGCGTAAAGAATCTTGAGTTTATCGCCCCACTCAAGCTTTGACCCATTTATATTTTCAAAAACCCATGGAAGCGGCTCAACTATATCCCCTACAACTCCTGGAACAATAGGAAGCCTTTCTTCAAGCATATCTGCTGTCATCTGGCATCCCAAAAGCGAGAATATTGCAACATGCTGTTTATCCCTTTCGCCAACACTGCCTTTTACCTCATTATCAACCAGCTCCATCCTTTCATTAAGCTGGTATCTGTGGAATTTTCTAATTCCTTCTTTTCCAAACTTCTGAATTTGCCTTGATGCTGTAAAATAGCTTGAATAAGCGCAGCATACCTCTGCAACCAATACATCCACTGCAGGGTTGCCGGTAACTGGCATTCCCATTTCATACAGGCCATCCTCAACATTCCTGCATGCGCAAAGAAGATTCTCTGCAAACGCCTCTCTTATATCCCTATTCATAACCTCAGAATCAGGCGAAATAAGAATTGTCACAATGCCATCATTAACCCTGAAGTCCGCAACAGGCTCCGACTTTGAATCATTTACAGAATCAGGAAAAGGCTTTACTTCTGCCCAATTAAATCCAAGGACTTGAGCCTTGGCTATTGCTATCTGCTCCAGCTCACCCATCTGACTTTCCATGGAAATACTAATAAGAGGCAGTATTTAAAGCTAATAGAAGTTTATTGAGATTCCTCGTCTAAATCTTCAGGCTCTGGTTTTTTAGGAACTGACTTTTTCAAATCTGAAGCAAAAAAAGAAAAATCAGTGCTTGTTGCTTTTTCAACCCTTTCCCTAATATCCTTTTGCCATCTTTCTTTTGCTTTGGTCATATCAACTAATTCCGTAGACCCTTTGGCATTCTCTTCAGCTGCAAGCCCCCTTTCCCCAAACATGCTGGCTGCCTCCTCATCAACTTTTGCATCATCTTCAATTTTATGAGTGTATTTTATAGGCATTGCAGATATGTAACCATGAACCTGATCCATTGTTGGAGGCGCATGCTGGACTTCCAGAAGCTGCATCACAACAATACATTCCGGAAATTCCTTTCCTGAACTTTCCTTTGCAGATGCCAAAAGCTCGTCAAGGTTTGGTATTAGACCCCCTATTGTTTCCGGAATTTTAAAATGGATAAGTGCTTCCTCTGCTCCTTTGGGCATGCTAATCTTAACTGAGCCGTCACTTTCCAAAGAATACCAAAACGTTGCATATTCGGGTGAATCTGTTGTAGCGTCTGGCTTGAAAATCTCACCTTCTATTGCAAATGATGATACAGAAGCCTGGACAACATTTCCTAGTTGGATATATTCTCCCTGATACATCCCCTCATGCACACGCCTGTTCCTTTGCTCGACAAGGTGCTTAATAACACCATCAAGCATTTCGCCAGGGTCATAGAAAGATCCCATTGTGCTTCTTGGATTCCTGTGCTTAAAAACAGAAGTAGTTCTTTGAGAGCCTCTGCTATCATGTGAAGTACCATGATACCTAGTGTCCTCTGGCTTGCCTTCTCCGCTCATATAAGATTAGCATAAGCAGAGCTGGTATTTTAAGATTATGGGGTTACTGCACGAGACCCAAAATCTGCTTCTTTTTCAGCCTTAACTCAGCAAGCTTGTTTCTAAGCTCTTCTTTTTTCTTTCTGTTTTCCTTGAGCTCGTCATAAAGGTCCTTGTTCTTCTGGATAGAATCCCTGTAAAAAACATTTGTTTCCCTTATCTCCTGCTTTATAGCATCAACTTCATTAACATTCACAGAATGAACAGGATGTATTTTCCTGTGCTCTTCAATTTTCATCGGGTCAAGTGTCCCATCTGCAACAAGCCTCTTTTCTTCTTCAGTCAATATAATTGCCATTTATCTTCACCTCAATAAAACTTTAAAGGCTTTTATTTAAAAATTTTGCTATTACCCTCTCAAACTGTAAGTTTTATAAATCAAGGCAAATTTCATCGTCTTATGAGTGAAGAATATCCAGCAGGAAAAATAAATTATATTCAGGCAGACTCTCACTTAGTCATAGGAGTGGAAAGGCATCATTTAATGCCAAGAAAATATCTATTTACTTTTAGGCAAAAGCTTGGAGAACTCAAAGGATTGAAGGCTCAAATGGAAGGTGTAGCGCCTGAAAATCCAGAGAAAACCGAAGCGCTTGAAGGGCGTGTTGAAATTCTTGCCCAAAAAGCAATGAGGAGTGGAATATTTGAAGATTTTACAATGCTTAATCCAAGCGGCAAACCTCTTTCAAAAATATTAACAGCATATCAAATGCCTGATGAGCTTCTTGAACTTTACCTCGCAATTGCTCATGCTTACAAGAAAGAAGGGGCTACAGGCGAGGCAAGACTTGGAAAAGCGCAAATAAGAAAAGCTCTTCAAGGCAAACAAAATACTGCGCAATTCCCTAATAATTTTCCTAATATAGACCCTGAAAGAGGCGCAGTAAACTATGCAAGGCTGATGGAAGAGCTTGAAGGCGGCCAAACAGCAATGCACCTCTTTTACAAAGGGTGCGATGAGTTTGTAAACGCAGTAATGCATTATGCCATAATAGGTCCTGAAATTTCAGATTTTGTTGGAAGAGTTGATGGAAATATTGGAGTTCTTTTAGGGATGGAACACCAAGGTGCTGCTGTGCAGGTTCTAACCGGCAAAAAAATAGGAAAACCAAAAAAATGGAGTAATCACATAGACGTAAACTCCGAAGAAACAGGCGCAATGATGCCAGTCCCCTATGCCTCAGCAGTTGAAGCAGTCAAAAAAGTTCTTGCAAGCAAAAGAAAAAGCGGGATAATTGAAGGCCTAAACAGGATAGGAAAAGGATTTACAACAGTAATAAGCAAGATTTCAGGGTCTCAGTAAGGTTTAAATAGACCTCAAACTTAATTCTAACAATGAAGATAAATCTTTGCCAGTACGGAAAATTCAGCTGTTTTGGATGCTGCGGACATGACTTTGAAGGAAAGGAAAAGGTCCTGAAAGACATTTGGAAGAACACAAAAGAGCTTGAGGATATTGAAGATCTTGATTTATTCAGGGACCGCTATGACCCTAAAGTAATCCGCTCTTCAGGAATCTGCATGAATCTTACAAGTTTCGAAGATGGAAAAGTTGGCTGTCCGCTCCACCCTGAACTAAACAATGGAGATGATTTTAGGGATTCCTGCTGCGACAAATCCCATATGTGCAAAACATTTACCATGTTCAGATCATGGCCTGCTGATAAAAAAGAGGCATTTCTAAAATTTATTGACAAAAAAGAAATGGACAACTACGAATTCTCTGTAAAAATGGACAATGACGAGCTTTTAAAGGAGTTTGAGTCAGGAAAATAAAGTTTATATAGTAGCTAGTGCTTTCGATATTTATGAAGCTTAAACTTAAAAGAAATACATTCTACGCAACAATTCTTATTGTGCTTATTATCGCATTAATGGCTTACAAGTACAACACAAATCCTGAAGGCAGTGAAAACCTGATAACAGGAGCTGCTGTTGTCTGTGATGCGCCGTACATAAGACACGGCGAAAGCTGCTGTATTGATGCAGACAGCAACAAAATATGCGACAAGGATGAAACCATAGCCGAATATTCTGAAGAAACGCTTAAAGAAGGATATCCTCCTGTAAAAATAAGGTCGACGAAGCTTCAGGGAAACCAGCTAAAGCTTGGAGGTATGAACACTGCAGAAGCAAATACTGGTGAAAAGCTCAAGGTTGAAGTAGTAATAGAAGCAGAAGACAATACTGAAAATCTTGAAATTGAAGTTCAGGTTTCAGGGGCAGATAACAGCAACACTGTTTCTGCAAAAGCAATCCTCCCAAATGTTGAAAAAGGCGTTACATATTCAAAAATAGTATATCCTCTTCTTCCTGAAGGCATAGATGATGGATACTACAAGCTTTCAGTGTTTATTGCAGGGAACACTCAGGGTAAAATCATGGAAGAGTACCGGCTCAAACAGGTTGAGGCTCTTCATTTGATAACATTCAATGATTTCAGGTTTAATCCTGTACAAGTCAAGGGCGGTGAAAACACAACTGCCATAATCAAGGTCCAAAACATTGGACAAATGGAAGAATATGTCAAGTTTTCAGTCAGCATACCTCATCTTAACGCAGGATCTTACATGAATCTTGAAAACCTGGAAAAATGGTGGGATGACACTGTTGAAATAAATGTAGAAATACCAGAAAAGGATGATTTGGATACTGAAAGGTGCAGCTCTAAGAATGGAATAAAAACCTGCGACTACATAGCAACAATGAAGGTATGGTATGACTATAATGCAAAAGAAAAGAAATATGAAGCATCATTGTGGAAGACTGCGCCTTTACAGATTGTATTTGAATAATACTTAATTTGCAATAATTCTTTTGACTGATTTTAGTTCTTTGCACTTGGATATTTTCTCTCTTATTCTTGCTCCGCCTTCAATTCCTTTTGTAAAATCAATCGCATGAAGCTTGATATGCTTAAACCCCAATTCGAATTTTTCCGCAATTTTAAGATATTCCCTGAACTGCGCAAGCCCTGGCTTTGAATCATAGCTTCCTTTCTTAAGAAAATCATTAATCTGCCTGAAAATATACGGGTTGGGCATAGCAGCCCTCCCTATCATTATAAAATCAACACCAGACTCTTCCAGTCTCTGTAAAAAAGCTTCAGGTGAATTTACATCGCCGTTTCCGATTACTGGAATGCTGACGCTTTCTTTTACTTTTCTTATTATTTCCCAGTCTGCTTTTCCTGAATATCCCTGCTTTTGCGTCCTTCCATGCACAGCAACAGCTGCAGCGCCTGCATCTTCAGCTGTTTTAGCAGCTTTAACAGCGTTGATATGCCTGCTGTCTATGCCTATTCTTATTTTTACAGTAACCGGCTTTTTTATTTCAGAAACAACCTTCTCAACAATTTTTCCAATCATTGAAGGGTTCTTCATTAATGAGCTTCCTGCGCCCTGCTTAAGCACTTTTTCTGCAGGACAGCCGCAGTTTATGTCAATAACATCAAATCTTTTTTCAAGAATTTTAGCTGCTGATGCAAAATCATCCGGGTTTTTCCCAAAAATCTGAACTGCCTCAGGGCTTCCTGCTTTTTGAACATTTTTCAAAAGCTTTTCAGGGTTTATTAAAATTCCAACAGAACTCACAAATTCAGTATAGGTCATGCCTGCCCCATTCTTTTTTGCCAGCGTCCTAAAGGCAATATCGTTTATCCCTGCCATGGGGGCAAGAAGCGCAGGGCTTTTTAGTTTTGGAAACTTCATTTCAATTCAAAAATATCTTCCATACCTTTCTTGGTCATAACAACTGTTATTTCTACTTTATCTGACCTTGGATTTTTCCCCCTTAGCTTTACTTTTAGAGCTTCCTTCAGGTCATAATCCCATATGCTCCAATGCTTGTCAACAGTCTCTCCATTTTCCTCAACTACAAAGCATTTGAACGATGGAAGGTTCCCTCCGCTTTTTATGAACTCCCAGTCAGATATAACCATCTTTGTTGCCTCTCCTTCTTTTAGGTAAAGCCTGTTTGTTTTGTAGTCAGAAAATCTGTCCTTCTTCTCTTGATTCTGATACTTCCATTTTGCCATATTATAAGTCAAAGGCTTATCTTATAAAAAGCTTGCCTTTAAAAGCAAAAGAAAAAAAGCAAGTTCATACAAAACAGAATTATGGCAATCGATGTTAAGTTTAAGTCATTGGATGAAGAAGAAAAGAAAAAAATCACAGAAATATCACA
>CAZLVM010000030.1:0-7779 GCA_964562875.1 uncultured Methanosarcinales archaeon
CCTGCTGATTTCAACCCATCTCTTGAGGCAGTGGGCTGTTTTTCAGAGCATGATTCTGAAATAGTACTTCTTCAAAAGAATAGGAAAGGCCTTTACCCTTTTTTGTGGGGCATACCTTCTGGCAAGGTAAAGCCTGGAGAATCCTCTATTGTTGCAATGGTTAGGGAGCACGGTGAAGAAACAGGGCTTTGGCTGCCTCAGGAAGCATTTGCATATTTTGCAAAGACCTATGTCAGATTTCCAAAAATGGACTTTGTTTATCATATATTTCATACAAAGTTTGAAGGAGAAAGACCAATCATAACAACAGACTTGGAAGAGCATCAAAACTCAGCATGGAAGCATCCAAAGGCTGCGCTTGAAATGCCATTAATAGAAGATCTTGACGCATGCATTCATCTTTTCTATGGGACTCAATAACTTTAGCTATCTTGAAGCGAGTTAGAAATCATTGTGCAGGTTTAGTTTGCCTCATTGTCAAAAACTATCCCGCAGGCAATGCATTTATACCTTCCATTGGACAGAGGTATCATCTTATCCAGGCACTCGCCGCAGACTATGTCCTTTGTCAGGACTACTCCAATCTGGTCCAGTTCCGCATCTATTCCTTCAATCATTTTTTCCACTTATATATGACAATAAGCATTAGAACTCTTATAAGGTTCTGGTTATATTTTATATAAACATTATATGTTATGAGAACCACAAATATTATATATCCAAATCAAAGAAAATCAGTTATGCCAATGAAAGTAGGCGGCCAGGCAGTCATTGAGGGTGTTATGATGAAGAACCCAAATAAAATGGCTGTTGCTGTACGCTCCAAAGGGAAAATAAAAAAGAAGAAGTTCAAGCTGAAAAAGAGGGGGATTTTTCCAAAAATACCTTTTGTCAGGGGAGTTGTAGAGCTTTGTGATATACTTGTCCTTGGAATAAGGGCTCTTTTGTGGAGCGCTGATGTTTCAGTTGGGGATGATGAAAATGAAAAGCTTTCTTCGTGGGAGATAGCATTCACATTTCTTTTTGCAATGACTGCAGTGGTAATAATATTTGTAGCAATTCCTTTATTCCTTACAAAACTTATAGTAAAGGACAGTTCATTCATGTTTGCTCTTGTTGACGGTGTTTTTAGGGTGGCTGCGTTTATTGTTTACATTCTTGCAATCAGCTTAATGAAAGATATAAGAAGGATTTTTCAGTATCATGGGGCAGAGCATATGGCAGTTTTCTGCTATGAGCACGGCATGAAGCTCACCCCGAAAAACGCAAAAAAATATTCCCCATTGCATCCAAGGTGCGGAACATCATTCCTTGTCATAGTCATCGCAATAAGCATTATTCTTTTTGCATTGATTGCAGATCCAAGATGGTGGGTAAAGTTTATATGGAGAATAGTGCTTATACCAGTTGTTGCAGGAATAAGCTATGAAATACTGAAAATAAGCGACAAATACAAAAATAATATAATCATGAAAGCTATAATCACTCCTGGGCTTTGGGTGCAAAAGCTTACAACAAGAAAGCCCACTGAAAAACAGATTGAGGTTGCAATTGCTGCGTTAAAGGAAGTAACATGAAAAAGGGGACAATAACAAAAACACTTGCAGCTGTTATGGCAGTTATAGTTGTGCTTGACTTGGTGCTTGTTTCATTTAGGATGATTACCTGGCAGCTTTTCTGGGCTGTAATCATTTTGGGCGCATTCACAGCATACATAGGCATACCTCTTCTAAAGGAGAAAAACTGGTGATAAAATGAGGGAAGAGCATATTAGGAATGAGATTGAAAGGAAAAAACTAGAGCTCGCAAGGCACAGAAAAGAGCTCGCAGTGGAAAGGGCGAGAGAATTTGCCAAGGAAAAAAGAGATAGTATACGGGAAGCTGCCAAAGACAAGTTTGAAAGGGCAAGGGACATCAGTGAACCTCACAGTGAACCTGGCCATAAGGGCAGCGGCTTGTTTTATCTAATCATGGTAATTATAATCATTGCAGCGCTGTGGATTTTTCTTCAAAAATAGGCATTACAGTGCTTTAAAAACCCATCCATAAATGGCTGAAACCATTGAATTATGGCACTACAGCCTGTTTAAAGCCATTTTAAAAACAAAAGATTTATAAAGAACGAGCCTTTCTCAATATATGTTCTGAGGTGGTCTTTACCGACGATAAAATGGAAGAGCAAGAGAAAAATCCAAAAGAAAATGAGTACGGTGCAAAAGAGATTAAGGTACTTGAAGGCCTTGAAGCAGTCAGGAAAAGGCCTGGCATGTATATTGGCTCAACAGGCCCTAGAGGATTGCACCATCTTGTCTATGAGGCAGTTGATAACTCAATAGATGAGGCTCTTGCAGGCTTCTGTAAAAAAATACAGGTTATCATATATTCAAACGGATATGTTTCTGTTGCTGATGACGGGAGGGGCATTCCTGTTGACATACACCCAACTCTCAAGATACCAGCATTGACAGTTGTAATGACAAAGCTCCACGCAGGAGGAAAATTTGAAAAAGGAACTTACAAGGTTTCAGGCGGACTGCATGGGGTTGGAATTTCTGTTACAAACGCCCTGTCTGAGCATATGGTTGCAAAGGTTAGAAGGAGCGGCAAGATATGGGTGCAGGAGTTCAAGAAGGGAGCGCAGCATACTGAAATGAGTGAACAAGGCGATGCAACTGACACAGGAACAACAGTTATGTTTAAGCCAGACCATGAAATATTTGACACAGTTGTTTTTGATTTTGAAACAATTGCAACAAGGCTCAAAGAACTCGCTTTTCTAAACAAAGGGCTTGAAATTTCAATAAAAGATGAAAAGACAAGCAAGGAAGAGGTATTCAAGTATGAAGGTGGAATTATAGAGTTTGTCAAATACTTGAATGAAGGCAAAAAAGGGCTTAGCGAACCAATTTATTTTACAGGAGAAAAGGATAATATTCAGATTGAGGTATGTATTCAGTACAGCACAGAGTACACTGAAACAGTATTTTCATTTGTAAACAATATCAATACGCATGAAGGCGGAACACATCTTATTGGGTTTAAAACTGCTCTAACAAGAACATTAAACAATTACGGAGAAAAGGCAAAGCTTCTTGACGGCACGAGGCTGACAAGCGAAGACGTAAGAGAGGGTCTTGTAACAATAATATCTGCAAAAGTTCCTGAGCCTCAGTTCGAAGGCCAAACCAAGACAAAGCTTGGCAATTCAGAAGTAAAAGGAATTGTTGACAGTATTGTTTCAGAGGGCCTTAGCACATTTCTTGAAGAGCATCCAAGAGAAGCAAAGGTGATAATCGGAAAAACAGTTGATGCATTGAAGGCAAGGGAAGCTGCAAGAAAAGCAAGGGAGCTGACAAGGAGAAAATCCGCTCTTGAAGGAAGCTCACTTCCTGGAAAACTTGCAGACTGCTCAAATAAAGATCCTGCAAAATGTGAGATATACCTTGTTGAGGGAGATTCTGCAGGCGGCTCTGCAAAGCAGGGAAGGAACAGGGCGTTTCAGGCAATTCTTCCTTTGAGGGGAAAAATTCTCAATGTTGAAAAGGCAAGGATGAACAAGATTCTCAACAGCGATGCAATAGTTACTATAATTTCAGCCCTTGGCACAGGAATAGGTGACGAGTTTAATATTTCAAAGCTAAGATATCATAAAGTAATAGTTATGACTGACGCTGATGTTGATGGAAACCATATCTCATGCCTTCTTTTAACATTTTTCTTCAGGCACATGAAACAGCTTATTGATGACGGGCATATATTCCTTGCAACACCTCCTTTGTACAAGCTTCAGAAGGGCAAATCTATAAAATATGTATACAGTGAGGCTGAAAAGGATAATGCATTGAAAGAGCTTGGAGAGGGCATAGGCATACAGAGGTACAAAGGGCTTGGAGAGATGAACCCTAAGCAGCTTTGGGAAACTACAATGGACCCTTCCACAAGGACATTAAAGAAAATTACAATAGAGGATGCTGTTGAGGCTGCAAGAGTTTTTACAGTTCTTATGGGGGATGAAGTAGAGCCAAGAAGGAATTTTATCCAGAATCATGCCAAGGAAGTACGCGAGCTGGACATTTAACCATAACATTTATAAATAAATCAGGGTTTTCTGTGATTACATGGCTAAGAAGAAAATAGTAAAGGCAGTTGGTAAGAAAAAAATATGGGTAGAAATTCTTGCGCCAAAACTATTCAATGAACAGTCAATAGGCGAGACCAACGTATTTGAAGCTAAGCAGGCAGTAGGCAAGGGAATAAGCGTAAACATGGCATCCCTTACAGGAAGCCATAAGAAACAGACAATAACAATCAGCTTTAATATCACAGGCCTTCGTGAAGGGAAGGCTATCACAGAGATTAGAGGATACAAGCTTGCAAATTCTTCAGTAAAAAGAATGATGAGAAGAGGAAAGGCAAAGATTGAAGATTCATTTGTATGCTTTACAAGCGATAAGGTAAAGATAAGGGTAAAGCCTATTGTTGTTACAAGGACAAGGGCAAACAATTCAACTCTTACTTCAATAAGAAAAGCATTGAGGAACATGATATCCAGTGCAGCTTCAAAGCTTACATATGCAAAAATGATGGAAGAAGTTATAAATTACAGGATTCAGAAGGGAATGTTTGAAAGTGCAAAAAAGGTTTTCCCTGTTTCTGTTTGCGAGATAAGATGGATACACCTTGTTCCTGTAAAGGCTCACGAGAAAAAGGAAGCTTCTGTTGAAGAAGCTGTTGAAGAGCCAAAAGAAGAAAAGCCAAAGAAAGAGGCTTCAGAGAAGGAAGAAGCAACAGGTGCGCCTAAAGAAGAAAAGAAAGAATCACTTAAGGCAGAGGCAAAACCTACAGAGGAAGTAAAAGAAGAGGTTAGTGAAAGTGCCGAAGCCAGTAATTGACAATTCTAAATGTACAAATTGCGGGACATGCATTGACATATGCCCTGTTGCAGTTTTCAAGAAGGGAGAAAAGAAAGCTGAAGTTGACAAGCCTGATGAGTGCATTGGATGCAGGGCTTGCGAAGTTCAGTGCCCTGAAGCTGCAATAAAAGTAGAAGATTAGTTATTTCTGAAAAACCTTTTTAAAGCAACACTGATTCTTGTCTTGCATGGAAGATATTGATGCGGTTTGCGGCAAATACCACAGGTATGCAACTCTTGCTTTGGGAAGCTCAAGAATGATAACTCCTTGGGGAAATACTCCTGATACGTATTTGCTCCATCTTAGGGAAACTATGGACAGGGTTGAAGAAAGACCATACTTTGAAAATCATCATGATTACAGCCTGGCATATTTTATGCTGATGGTTGAAGGGCCTTTCCAGGAAAGAATAGACCCTGAATTTTTGACGCCGCATTTCAGGTCTTTTGCAAAAAGATGCATCTCTCAGGGTGTTAACCCTGATCTTGAAGGCATGATGGACTGGATAATTCCTGTAATGGAAAGAATAGACAGAGTAAGGAAAAATGGATTATCAAGAAGAGCCAAACCTCATAGGCCATGGTGCTGAAGCAGTAATCAGGCTTAATGGCAATGAGGTTGTAAAGGAAAGGATTAGCAAGAGCTACCGTCATCCTGAAATTGATGAGGATTTGAGGAAAACAAGAACAAGGCGTGAAGCAAAAGTTATTTCCAAACTTAAAGAAGCAGGAGTTCCATGCCCGGAACTTAAGGAAATGGATGATTCTGAAATGAAGGTTGTTATGGAATTTATTGATGGAGACAAGGTAAGGGATGTGCTTCACAATAATCCTGAAAAGCTCGGCGAGGAAATAGGTGAAATCCTTGGAAAGATGCACAACGCCAATATCATACACCATGACTTGACAACATCAAACATGATTCTAAGAAATGAAAAAATACATTTTATCGATTTTGGGCTTAGCTTTTTCTCGCAGAAGGCAGAGGACAAGGCAGTTGACATTCATTTGCTCGACAGGGCAATGGAATCATACCATCATAAAATCTATCCTGCATGCTTTGACGCAGCAATAAGGGGCTACAAAAAGTCATGTGCAACACATTCTGAAGTCCTAAGCAGATTCGAGCAGGTCAAATCCCGCGGAAGAAACAAGAACAAGCATTAATTAAACTAAAAACATTTAAAACATCATATCAAATTCTAAATCACATTCGGGGCCGTAGTGTAGTTTGGCTATCACTGGAGCTCGGGGAGAGCTTGGGCTTTTTCCACATCTCTGGATAGCTTCCAACCGGAGTTCGAATCTCCGCGGCCCCATTGAGCAAAGCGATATGAGGCTGCGGCTTTCTGAACTTGTTCAGATTTGCCGCGGCCCCATTTTATTTTTTTTGTTTCTTTGCATTTTCTTTTTAAATAACCTTCAATTTATCCCCTGTATGGGACAAAATATGAAGAGGAGGGCTGCCGAGCAGGAAGCAGCAAAGCTGAATCAGCTTAGAAATAAGAAGATAACTTCAGCTGTTATTACAGCAGGAGTTATCGGGCTTGGAACCTGGGCATGGATTGCAGGGCATAGCGAGCCTGTTAAAACTTCACCAATGCCTTCAGCGCCTGCCACTTCAGCGCCAACTTCTGCAGAGCCTGCAAAGAAAAAAGCATCCTGGAGAGACCATTATTATGACCAGGGGATTCCAATTGATGTAATTGCAGCACATTCTCCAACATACATGAATCTTGTAAAGCGTTCAAAACAGGGTTCTATTGAAGCAGGGGATGAACTAAGAACTTTCCATGAATCAAGAGATTTTAGAGACTATAATATCAGGGCTATGGGTGCAAAGTACAGTCTTTTGACAAATGCAATGGTTGGCATAAATGAGATTTACACTAATGTTTTTCTGAAACAGAATGGTTTTGAAGATACTGCAATTTATGCTGAAGAAAATATACATGGTGTTGATGACAGGCAGGCCCAGGACATGCTGCTTAACATAGCATTCTATCTGGACAGGTCAACAAGGGCATCTGTGGGGCTTGAAATAGACACTTTAGGAGACAGCTGGAAGCAGGGCGTTATTGATGGGGATGCAGACTGCAAGGTTCATGCTGCATTTCAGCTTTTCAATTTTTATTCTTTTGCAAGACGGTTTAACAGGATGAGCATTGTGCCTAATGTGAGGGTTGTTGGAGGCATGACTCAATTATCAGGCAGGCCTCATGCATGGCTTGAAGCTCAAGTGGAAGGGGAATGGAAAATTATAGAGTGCAACAGCCCAGAAAATAATAATCTTCTTGGCTCTAAGTTTGATCCAGACCATGAATATTGGATGTCTGGAGTGCAGAACGCAGAAGTCAGCAAGGGGTACATGAAGCTTTGCGGGTTTGCGCACAATCCTGATTCTAACAAGTATGTAGGTGTTGTTTTCACTCTCCCAAAAGTTCTTGACGAGGAAATGAGGGCAAACGGCTGGAAGCCAGAGTAAAATTCTCTTTTTCAAACCATTCATTTTTTATACCCCCTCTTTTTTTTCAAATTCATGCACGAAAATAGGAAAAAAGTTTTGGAAAAGGGAAATAAAGACACAAAATGGGCTCTTGTAGCGCTTACTGCTGCAGTCCTTGCTCTTACTGCGTCAGGAATACAATGCAACACGCCGGCTCCTGCCAGTGAAATTCAGCCGATTGAAGAAGAGCTCGAAAGCAGGGTAAAATTGCAGCCTATAATGAGTGGAGGCATGCCTTCTCAGGATTACAAACTTATAAGAGATTACAGAAGCAGGAATTACAAGCCTTAACTTATTCTTCGTAAACGATAAACACTGCGCACTTGTTTAAGCTGTCTCCGAGAACTTTGATATTGTTTA
>CAZLVM010000031.1:0-7757 GCA_964562875.1 uncultured Methanosarcinales archaeon
ATAGCATTTTCCAAAGCTTTCTCTGCAGCCTCTACAAGTTTCCCATTTTTGCCTGACAGGTCAACTGTGCATGCGCAGTCTCCTATAGCCCCATTAATATGTACTCCTACGTCGAGGCAGGCAACCTGCTTGTCAAACACTATGTCATCGTCAGGGTCTGCGCAGTAGTGCGCTGCAATATGGTCGCATGATATCTGCGCAGGAAAAGCCGGCTTTCCGCCAAGCTCAAGAATCTTATTGTCAACTGCTTCAGAAACATCAACCAGTTTTGCTCCTGGCTTAATCAAAGATTTTCCGTACATGAGAGCTTCTGCTGCAATCTTCCCTGCTTTTCTCCAGTCTTCAATATTCTCCATAAGAATAAGTTTTGATGGATTGTATTTAAATGTTACCTGCCGCAGCATCTCTTGAACTTTTTCTTAGAACCGCAGGGGCACGGAGCATTTGCGCCAACTTTTCGTCTGCCATTATTTATCGGATTTGTTACCTCAAATCCGCCATGTCTTGAAATTGTTGCCATTTGAAGTTCAGCAGCTCTTCTTGTTAGTATTCTCTTTGCGTCTGCAAGGCTCGCATATTCTACTTTGGGAAATCCTTCAAATCCCTGGTCCTTTATCCACTGTGTCATCATGTTAAACTCAGTGGCATCCCATCCAATTGTTTTTGATATTCTCTCCATAACCTGGAATATATGGATTTCTCTTTCAGGGTTTCCTGAATAAACCTCCATGACAAGCTCAGTTATTCTATGACTTGTTCCCATTTTTACTCCCTCTGGGATATTTTCAAATAATGCAGAGAATAATTTCATATAGTCATCTGCAGGCCTTTTTAGGTCAATTGTCCTATAGATTACGTTTTCTTCAGGGTCATTCCCCATCTTTTGCATTGTTGACCAGTCTACAAGGAATGCAAGCCCGTTCTTGAAATAGAAATTTGACATGTGGGGCTGTAGGTGGACATACCCTTTGTCGTGGAGCTCTCTAAGTCCTTCCACAAGAACAGCTATTGGTGTGGCAACAAGAATATGGCATGCCTTGAACTTTTCATCCCTGGAAACGCACTGCTCCGAGATTTCCATGAATTTATCGAATGCAGTTTCAGTTGCCCTCCTGTCCTCAACACCCGGAGCATTAAACACGGCAAACCCGAATGGTCCGTCATCATTGCATAATCCATCATCAAGATACCGCCCGCATGCTTCAACATTTGGAGTTACAAGCTTTTCAAACTGAACTTTGGACATATGAACTGTTTTTTTTACTTTTTCAGCAAGCTCATCGTGCAGGTATGTACCCATTGCCCGGTATACAGGAATCACATGGACAATTTTCCCGTCTTGAACGCGGCTAGTTCTCATATTTGTCCCTACCCTTTCCATGAAGTTTTCTGTGTTTGGAGGATAGAATTCCGCATTATCCTTAACAGTTCCTACTTTCCCTTCGAGCTTTATTTCCTGGTATCCGACTCCTGTAAGCTGCAGCGCCGCAAGCTCCATATTTCCTTTCATGATAGGTGCTTCTCTTCCGAGAATCAATGACCTTCCGCCTTCTTTTGCGTCTGCAAGGCTCGCAGGGTAAACTTCCCACGAGCTCATTGCAAGAATTTTCTTTGTCTCACTTTCAGTCAGCGTCGAGCCTGGGGGCAGTTCTAATTGTATTGGATACCTGCCTTTATCGTAAACAATTACTTCTGAGCCTGCTATAATTGGTTCAATTGTCATGGGAATAATAACTGGAAAACTTTTTTAAAGCTTATGCACTCTATTCAAGACCGCGGATTTCAACTTTGTAATGGGTATTTACAATAAAACAAACGAGGTTTGCCATTTCTGTTTCAAACCTTACTGGAGTAACATCCTTAAAATCTTGGCCGTATCTGACTTTGTTTATTTTGTGGGCAACATCTACATGGTCACTCTTGCCGTTTTCCACACCTGCGGTTGCAAGTATTCTTTGCCCAAGATTGTCAAGCTCATATACTCTTACCCCGTCGCGTATTTCAGGAACTTCAACTCCGTCGTATTCAGTTCCGCCAAAGCATTCTCTGAATGTGGAGTATACGCTGCTCCATGCAAACTGTTTTTTTGGAGAAAGTGTTTCAAATCTTTTTTTCATGCTGATGCCTTTTGCAACATAAAGAAGATACATTTCTGCTGCAAACTCATCTACATTTTCACGGAAAGGTTGTGTTTCAAATCCTCTGCTTTCCCGCCCCATTAAGTAGTCTATTCCCAGTTTTGCTATTCCTTCTTTAGTTATCAGGCCGCTGGTTCCATTTATGCATTCAGCAATCTTTTCTCTGTGCTGATGAAAATGCGCATGCCCTGTTTCATGAAGAAGCAGGCCTGTGTAGTTTCTTTTTGGACCTTTTATTGCAAAATTAAAGAGATGAACTTTTCCGCCATCATGGCTGGATGTCTTTGCCTGGCCATTCCCCCATCCGCCGAGCACAAGCTCATTAAAATGTTCATTTCCAAGATGTTCTGCAGGAAGTATGCTGTATATTTTCTGAGCAATATCAAGAGCTTCTTTAGGTATTGATTTTGATTGCGCAGAAACAGCAACTCCTTTTTCAGCCATAAATACTCTAAATCTTTCAAAAGCATCAGGGTTTGTATCCTGTCGAGGCAGGTATTCAGCTCTGATAGCCTTTTCCAATGCAGCCATGTGGGGTTTGCTTAATTGCTTTGAAATTATTGTTCCCTGGCCTCCTGACATGTATTCCTGCACGCTTTTCCTTCCGGATTCCGCGTCAACATCAACCTGTGCTGCAAACCTTATCATGTGCTGAAGGTGCTCTGGAACATTTTCCAGCCACGGCTTTCTAAGCTCTGCAACGCATTTAGGAATTTGGATTATTTCAGAAGTCATCATTTCCTCAGTAGATTATTGCGACAAGAACTTTTTTGACACTGTTAAACCTTATTTTGTAAGGGTCGTCAAGGTTGTTGTTGTCTCCTCTCGCTATTGCATACCATCCATTTTCATCATATCCTGTTCTCATGACTCTATGTATTACAAGACCTCCTGCATAGGATGACTCGTATGAGATTATGTCTCCTTCATTAATATCTTCCGGGTTTTTAGGCGCAATCTGTATTGCGTTTGCTCCTTCGTCAAAGACTGGATCCATTGATTTTGTAGGCGCGAATGTAGCCCACAATGGCTTGTCTATGTCAATCACAACCTTGTCTTCATATACATGAATTTGGCTTTCCTTTACCCAGTCATTTGGTGATTTTAGGTCCTGGTTTGGAATTGCCATAGGATTTTCAAAATCAGCTGATACAACCGGGTTAACTGCTTCGCTGTAAAAACTACCGCAAAGCCATCCAAGAACAAATATCCATACAATTGCTGCAAAAATTCTGCTGTTCATTTTTAAGTCGAATATCTATCATAACCACCTTCTATGCACTAAAAGGTACTACTACTATTTAAATGTTTCTATTTTTACTACATGAAAGTAGTACCAAATTGCACAATGTTTTTATATATACTAAAGTCTATGTAAGGTACAATGCATAAACCCGACACAACCGGTGGGGGAGGCGGTAGTGTAATGCGGTTAGACTACACCGTGGGACATCTATTAAGAGTTAGCGCTATAGCGCTTGAGATGCTTGAAAGGCTTCCTCCAGAAATAAGCCTTCAACTTGACTCAATGTACAGAAAAGATTTGGATATGGCTGGCAGGCACCACGATATGATTAAGGCTGACTGGGCAAAATCTTCAGGTGATGAAAGGCTTCTTAACACAAAAAGAATAGCAACTGACATGGACAGGCTTAAGGTTATAATCCCTCATCCTGAACAGAGCGCAGCTCTGTTAATTCAAAGGCATTGCGATGATGTTACAATGCGGTCTCTTTATTTTCTTGTTTGCCACCATTTAAGATTTGACAGGAATAACATAGGCCACCAGGATGGAAGGTTTTTTTATGACCATAGGTCTCTAGTTGTATGTGATTCAGAGAAAGAGTTTCTTGACTCAGACAGCTCAGAGCCTCTTTATTTCAGGAACAGCATAAGGTACAATAATGAGATAATTCAACAGCCAGGCTACGGTCCGTCGCTTTTCTCTCTTCTTAACGGAAGGGAAATACCTCTTGGAGGGAGGATTCTTGCTGTTGCAGACGCTGCTGACGCAATGACCTCAAAGAGAGAATACAAGGCAAATAAAGAATGGACTGATGCAATGGCAGAGCTTGAAAGCATGAAATGTGATAGGTATTGTCCTGTATGCGTTGATGCAATAACAGAAATTCCTCCTGATGTTGTTGAAGAAATAAAAAATCTGGCAGCTTAATTTACTTAAGCCTTAATGTTTCTAAATTCCTTGGAGCTACTGTCTCTACCCTGTTCTGCTTGTGGATTGAGCTTGCCAGGTCAAGGCACCTAACATCTTCTCCGTGGTTTACAATAACTTTTCTAGGCCTTGGGCTTGCGTTTGAAACAAATTCCATTAGCTGTCTTCTGTCAGAATGGTTTGAGATGTCAATCTTGCTGACATCCATATTTATTTTGCAGACTTCCTGTCTGTTGTTGTTTTTGAAAACAAATTCACGTTCTCCCCTCTGGATTCTTCTTCCAAGCGAGCCTTCTCCCTGGTAGCAGGAAAATACAAGGCTGTGCTTCGGATCATTTGCAAGGTGCTTCAAATACTCTACAGATGGTCCTCCAACAAGCATGCCGGATGTTGCAACTATTACGCATGGGCCTTTTTCTTCTATAATCTGGAGCCTTTCTTTATGGCTTCCAACTCTGTGAAATATTTTTGAAAGGAATGGATTCTGGTCCTTATGAAAAATAAGCTTTCTCATGTTTGAGTTGAGAAATTCAGGATATGCGGTATGGATTGCGGTAATATCCCAAACCATGCCGTCGATATATACTGGAACCGGGTCAATCTCCTTGTTTCTTACCATTGATTCAATCATGACCATTACTTCCTGAGCTCTTCCTGATCCAAGCGTTGGCATCAACACTTTTCCGCCTCTCTTAATTGTTTCAGTAATTATTTTTCTCAATTCTGCGTTCTGGTCTTTTTCAACAGGCATGACATTTTGCCTTCCGCCGTATGTGCTTTCTATCATCAAAGTTTCAAGTCTTGGGAACTTTGTTGCTGCTGCTTCCAAAAGCATGGTTCGTCCGTACTTTATGTCTCCTGTGTAAAGGAAATTATGAAGTCCGTTCCCAATGTGCAGGTGAGCCATTGACGCTCCAAGTATATGCCCTGAATTGTAAAGTGTAAGTCTTATATCAGGAGTTATATCAGTTACTTCTTCGTAATCAAGGCAGATAGTATGCTTTACCATTTCTTTGACATCGTCAGTAGAATAAGCAGCATTCTTTCTTTCTGACTCTGCGATTTTAATAAAGTCAAGTGTTAGAAGGCTCATGACATCTCTTGTAGGTGCTGTGCAGTAAACCGGTCCTCTGTATCCAAATTTGAACAGGTATGGCACAAATCCTGAATGGTCAAGATGGGAGTGTGTTACAACAACTGCGTCAAGTTCATTTATGTTAAACTCAGGCGCTTCAAGCATAGGGTACGCATCCTCATCTGAAGCAACGTTTATTCCGCAGTCAAGCAGAACTCTTGATTCAGGTGTTTGAAGAAGAAAACAGCTTCTTCCAACCTGCCTTCCGCCTCCAAGAAATGTGATTCTTATCCATTCCTGTTTTTTGCCTCTTACCCATCCGTCATAAATTCTGTGCCCTACCTTGTCCAAAAACTTTCTTCTGTAGTCGGAGTTTTGGTAAAGTACAGCTCTTATATTGTCGATAAGCTGGCATTTCAGAGATGGCTTTCTTTTTATCAGGGGAACCCACATGGTCTTTTCCCTTATTTCCCTCAAAAGACTGCCCTGCTTTCCGATTGCAAGCCCTGGCTTTTCAGCCTCTATGATAACCTCGCTTCTTTGAGAATCAAATATGATATTGCTTATTCCGGCTTCTTCAGGTATGATTTTGCTTATTTCTTTTTTTGCATCCTCAAGGTCCATAGTAATAGTAGGGTCGGGCCTAAGCTCGACTCTTTTCTTGAATTCATCAACTACTTTTTTTATAACGCCTGAATTGTTTAGAAAAAAGTCTTTGTCCTTTGTATACAGGACTATGTTAGCGCCTTCAAAAGCTGCTTCTGATATCATTCCCTGTGGAAGAAGGGATAATATTTCCTTTATTATGTCTGCCATTTTCAGAACTTACTCTTTTTTGAAAGAAAATTGTCCAATTTATTCAAGCTTATGTTTTAGGCTTTTTGTGAATACTTTCTCAAAGCCTTTCTGGGTTATCTTTATGACATCAATTCCGTTTCCGGTTGCCATATCTCTCTTCAATGATGAACTTATTGCTTTTTCAGCGAGCGCGATTCCCTGCTCAACTGTTATTCCTTCTTTGTATTCAGCTTCCAGCACTCCGAGAGCGTATACGCTTCCTGAGCCGTCGCTTACAAAATCATCAAACTTTGTGACTGAGCCGTCAACTCCAAGCTCGTAAATATGATATCCCTCGCTGTCTGCTCCTCCTAGGATAAAGCCGACAATTCCTGGCACCATGCTCATTTTTCTTATGTTTGCATAAAGAAGTCCTGCAATTATGTTTGCAGCTTCCTTTACTGATGTTGACCTGTTGGTCTGTATATCTTTAAGCTTTATTTCTGCTCTTGCTATCTTTGACAAAAGCTGAGCATCTGAAACAAGTCCTGCCTGTGTTATTGCCATCTTGTCAGATATTTGAACTATCTTGACCTGTTTCTTATTGGCAATCATGTATCCTGCAGAACTTCTCTTATCTGATGCAAGTACAACTCCATCTGTACATAATATTCCGACAGTGGTTGTCCCTGTCTTCAACATTTTTTCATTCTCTTTTAGTTCCATTGTGAGAAATCACTACTTTATGGATTGATAAGTCATATTTAAATCTTATGTTTTTAAATGGGTGATTGGGCATGAATTCTTCTTAGCTTCCATTCCCCATCTTCAATCATTGTAAGATGTTTTGGCTCAACAGCCCCAATCTCAAATCCGTTTTCAATGAGGCTATCAACCCCTTTTCCTGAAATCTCTTCTGCAGTATCTGCAAGATTTCCAGCATACTTGCGCAGGTCCTTTAAGCCGTTTACATGGCTGCCTGCATAAAGCAGTGAAAGCACAAGTTCCTGCCTTGTAACACCAATGCAGCCTTGAATCTCTCTCAGCCTGATACCTGTTTTTATACCTTCTTCAACAAGTATTGCAAGAAGCTCTGAAGGGCTTTCAAAAGCCTTTAGGCCTATTTGCTGTAGTTTTTGAAATGTAATTGTAGGGTCTCCTGAATTGAGCTTTTTAATGTCTTTCCCTACAAGCTCCTGGAAAAAGCAGGATTCTCCCAGGACATACCTTGACTTGCATGCGTCATCAAATATCCCTGGCTTGAGATAGCACTTTGCGCATCTTATAGAATCATCATAAAAATAATTAGGAAGTTTCATTTTTCATCATTCATCGGCTTTGCATGCTTCCTGCCTGAATCTTCTGTCCAGCTCAAGAAGTTTTTTTGCCTCTTCGGAGCATATATTCCTTGAAGCGTAAAATTCATCGTGGAATCTTGGTTCAAGATGTTCTGATCCTTCAATTCCTGCAATCCTCTGCAGGTCTGCTCTTATTCCCTCAATAAACCCGCATTCAGGCATTTCAATAACTGCTCTTTGGGATTTCATGTATTTACAGGAGTCATAATTAATGCCATTCTGTCCAAAGCATTCCA
>CAZLVM010000032.1:0-7494 GCA_964562875.1 uncultured Methanosarcinales archaeon
TGATCCTACTTTTCCTACACTTTCCTTCCTCATAAATTCTCTGACTTCAAAAACCTGAAGAACTTTTCCTACTGTTTCTACATCCCTCATTCCTGGAAGTATGTTTTTTATCTGGAGCCTTCCCGAAATCTGTTCAAACAGCTTTATTCCAAGCTCGTTTGCTATTATATGTGCAGCTCCTTCTTTTGATATAAGCCCTGAAAGCTGTTCAAGCTTTAAGTCTATTTTAGAATTGATTTCAGCATCAGAAAGCCCGCTTTTTTCTTTTATCTTTGCAATTATCTCTTCAATAGGCATCTTTATCATTGTTTACACCCCTAAAAAATAGATTTCCCATGTCTATAAAAATATTTCTGTTATAGAAGTGCTATATTTTTGGTATATAAACTGCAAATTTGATTACTGCCCGCTGAACTCCAAGATTCTCTGATTTTTTGTCATATGCAAACACAAATCGTCCTGTATCCACACATAGTTTGACCTGCCTTCCCTGTGCTGGAAGCTCGCATGATGGCTTTGCTGCAAAACTGGCATAGTTGTTTGTGTCAACAAAAGATGCTAACAGCTTTGAAGGCTTGTAAAGCCACTGCTTTCCATCCCCGCCAGGCCTCCAGTCAATCAGGCCTACATTCATGAACACGTCATCAAGTTTGCCGTCAACATATTCAATCTTGTAGATTACTTCATTCTGGTATATGTTTGGCTGGTCAGGATTTTCTATAATTGAAGGTCCAATTGTTGTAAATCTCTTCTTAGGCATTGCAGGATAACCATCAAGCTCTGCAGTCATCCCCATTCCTGCAGTCGTCTGCGCACCTTCCCTGCTGAACTTTATTGAATAATATGCGTCCGGAACATTTGCTTCATATGGAGGGTCAAGTTTGCATATGCATTCAGTGCTGTTTGCCTCAAGGCAGTCGATGTACTGCTTGATTACAGTTTCATATACTCCTTCAAGGCCTGCATCGCACTCATCCATCCATCTTGCCATTCCTGGAAGATTTAGTTTGCTTAGTGTTTCTTCCTTGCATGCGCTTATGCTTTTTCCCTGCTGTTCGCATTTGCTTATTCCTGTAATTATTCCCGGCACCTGGTTTACAATATTGTTAAAAATTCCTATATCTGCGTCTATTTTATGGCTGAAAGACGGCCGGTCATATATTCTTCCGCAGGAATCAGGTATTCCATTTGCAACATATGCATTGTCATTAAAAAAATCAGGATAAAGTGTCAGCATAGGCGCCCTAGTCCCGCCTGTACATCTTATATCAGTTGCAATTTGGCTCATAGTTGAACCTTCAACAACTGTCTTTCCATCTCTGCTTCCTACATAAAAATCATAGTCAGCCTTTGGATCATTTTTTAACGTTTTTCTTATTCCAGTATATCGCTTAAGCGATTTTTCTGCTTCTTCATTTATTATTGAAAGAGTTGGATAGCATGTTGTGTCATTTGATTTCCATACATAATATCCTTGGTAAGTCCCGCAGTCATTTGTTTCATAATACCCTCCCTGCTCAAAAAGCTCGAGAATCATTTCTCCTGCCGCAAAAGACCAGTATTGGTCTTCAAATAGAAGGGCTTTTTGATTTTCCTGCATTGCCTCAATAAAGAATACTTGGTTCTGTCCAAGCTGGAAATTGTCCATTAACTCTGTCTCAACTCCCACAAAAGCCGAGAAAATCCTTGTCATAACTATAGCTGTTGCTAATGCAAGTCCTACGCTCATCATCATTGCCTTTTTTTTGTTCATTTTGGCTTGCTGCTCTCGCATTCGTTTTCTGTTGCATAACTTGCAACATGAACCATTGGCACATGTGCCGCATACAATCCTGGTGCAACACCTTTTACGAAATCAGGTATCATCGAAGGACATTTATCATACCACCAAGTGCTAAAGTCATTGCATACATACACATTCATAGCCGGCATTTTGCATAAAGCCCAGTTAAGCTTTTCAACATCTTTGTTTTCTTTGACTCTTTCAAGGTTTTTCTCGCACCTTGACATCTTGTCATACCATGCCAACCTTGTATCTCCAAAAGCGAGGTATCCGCATGACCCTATTCCGCTGAATTCTTCGCAGTAATACCTTGATTCCTTGTCAAACTTATCTCCTTTGTCGCAAAGCCCGTAATAGAGTGTTGTTTCCCCCCCTATATTCAGCTTAACTTTTACTGTCTTTTGGGTTGTCATGTATGGTATTTCTGCTTCGCCGGCAACTTCTGAAAATGGACAGAACCCAAGCTCTCTTGATTTTATCACTTCGCCTTTTTCATCAACAAGCTCAAGGCTCATTGATGCGCAGATGCTTCCATAAATTCCTTTAAGCATTGTTGAAGAATAATAAGCAACGGTTGCATATTCATCAGGAATCAAAATATAGCTACCTTTCTGGTCATAGTACATCGCATTGATTATTGCGTCAGCCATTGTTATTGTGCTTTGCCCGGTGATGTCAACAGCAACAGGAGACCTCAGAAATGAATTAAGCTGATAGTCAAACGAAACTGACCTTGTATCCCTGCCCGCTATTTCTTCTGCATTTGGTCCTGAACATTGTGTGACAACTCCAAATATGATTCCGGATATCAAAAATATCACTCCCATAACTATTGCAGCATATGCATCTATAAGTCCTGTTACTCCTTTCTTGTTTTTTATCATGCTATGCTTATCCTCAATATTCCGGGCTCTCTTCTTCCATCGCCGTGGTCTATAACAACAATTCGGTCTTCATATATTGCTTCAACATCCGCAAAGTATGATTCTTCATCCATAAATATAGTCTTGAGCTTGTCCCCATGAATGTTTTTCAGGTCAAGCTTCATTCCAACCTTAAAGGATTCAGGATTAAAAACTGCTGACTCAATATATGATGTTTCAAATTTTGTCATGTCTATTATATTTGGATATACTCTGTCTATGTCCGGTTCATATAATGTTATTCCATGAGGGGAATATATTGCCTTGTTTATGAAAATCCTTGCCTCAACACCTCTTATATCAATTGTTGTCTGTATGAACATTTTTACCATGAAACTGACGCCAAAAATCTGCAGTGTAAGTAAAACCATCCAAAATATTGCTGTTCCAATCTGCATTACCTGCGCATTTTTTCTTTTCATTTGAAATACTCCGCTGCAGCATCAGATACTGACTGCGCTATGTCTGACTGCTGTCTCAAAAAGTTCTTGTTTTTTGCAATTTGTATATTTCCAAGCTCCAGAATCACTCCTGGTCTGTCATTCGGAAGCACTGATGAGCCTGTTGGGGCTATGCCTACCATATTTATATCTTGAATATCCTCATCCTTGTTTGAAAGCAGTGAATTTATTATCAGACATCCAAGCTTTGCGCTTTTCTCTCTTGTCTCCTTGTCTGCTTCTGCGTTTATGTATACCTTTATAGGATTGTTAAGTGTTTTTGTGTTGGACCCAACCCGTATTCCTATGACAATGCCTTTTTCCTTTTCAATAACAGATTTTCTTGCGCTTTCGCTTTTTTCAACATCTCCGGTTCTGGTCATCACATTGTTTGATATTCTTCCTGCAAGCCCGATTGCATTGGCTATCCCGATTGTTATTTCTGATTCATAAAAACTTGCATCTCTTGAATTTGCAAATCCTTTGTCATTGCCTCCATGGCCTGGGTCAAGTACAACAGGTATGCTTTTCCATCCGCTTTGTGATGTCTTTATGTTTGAGCACTGGAGCAAAAGCATATTTCCCTTGCCTTCTTTTGAAGCGCTGATTTTATTTCCTTCTTTGAAAAACCTAAAAAATCCAACAACTTCTTTTTCAGAAACTCTTATTCTTTCCAGACCCATATTTTCATAGAATCCGTAAGATGCAGGCAGGGGATATCCGCCTGTGCTCACACTTGATGTAAATCCTGATATGTTAAAATTAAATAGCTCTTCGCCCATTGCCTTCACATGATATAGATAGTTAAAGTTTGAAGGAGTGCCATACATAAGGTCTACAAGCATTGCAGTATCCCTCGCATACATGTTCTTCTCAACCGTAAAACGCTCTGCTATTCCCCCTATAAATACCAGCTCTGTTGTTAGAACCATCACTGATGCTGCGAGCTGGAAAAGCTCCATCATTAGAATGCCTGCAGCTGCCTTTTTGCTTAGCCGCCTTCCTCTTTTTTTCATTAACTATAGAATTATATTTCGGGTTTAAAAGTTTTTCTTATTCAAGGCTTTGCACAAATAGTGCCAGTGCATTATTCATCAAGGATTATCAAGAATTGTGACCCTTATTGTGACAAGCCCTGTGTCTTGGTCTATTACTTTTTCAAGCTCAAGATTCTGCTCATCCCACTGGGAAGACAAAGACCCGCAGTCCCCATAGAATACCATTTGCGAAACCACATTAAGTTCTTTCCCTCTTATTGTACTTTTGTAGTGCGGACCGCCTTTATTATAGGCAATAGTCGTGCCCCCCCTAATTGATTCTTTTGGACCTGCAAAATCTTCTACAACAATAAAATCAACTTCTGGGAGAACAACACATGGAACTCCTCCTTCGCATTTGAAGTTGTCTTCAGAGCAGAGGCATACGCAGGGTTTCAGCCCGCATACATCTGGCTTGGATATATCTTCATCCATGCCGCAGATATTCTTAATAGTAGGAGTGTCAAACCCATACATTATCCATCCATCCTCTATCGGAAGCCCAAGTGTTATAGTGTCTTGTGTGCCTTCAGACACTCTTTTAAGCTCCCGAGTCAGCTTTTCAAACTGTTTAATTGCAGGTAACTCCCCTGCTTCAGCCTGACCCATAAAGTCTGAAAGAAATGAAAACATTGCAATCAGCAAAATAATAACAGCGACAAGCTCTCCAAGTCTTATAATTGTTGATTCCGCTTTTTTGTTCATTTTAGAATTTGCTACCCTGTTGATATGCAGCAGATTTCATCCGGTTTTTCGCATAACCCTGGAAGCCTTGTACCCTCGCAAGTCTCACTTTTACCCTGACAATCTCCATTCTGGGATGCGCACCCTGAAAGCCCTCCAATCTTATCGCCTGTGCCAAGAATATACTTGTATCCGATAAATATAAGCATTCCTATGACAACCAAAGCAATCACAAGCTTTACAACTGTTCCCGTAACCTGTGCCCTATTTTTTCTTCTCATCATTTTCCCTATTATTCCCCTTCCTTTTCACGTATTAAACAGCAAACTTCACCAGACTCATCGCATTTTGTGCCTGAGATAGTTACTCCATCCTTATTCAAACATGCAGTAAAGCTGGCTTCGCATTTTCCGCCTTTGTCAGTACAGCTTGCGACTCCGCTTCCAAAAGATCTTGCTTTCCCTATGAATATTACAATAAGAATAATCATCACCACCAAAGCGATGGCTGAAATTACTATAACATTCATGGAAAGCCCTTGTGCCTTTCTCATTTGCCTATCCTATTTTCTGCGTACAGCAAAACTGGCCTTCATCACAATCTGCGCTTGGATGCGGTGACAATCCCTGTGCTGAGCATGGGGATGCGTAACATGTTCCGCCGAGTTTTGTGCAGTCTTTTGATGCTGCTCCAAAAGCTCCCATCCTTCCAATAAATATCACTGAAAGAATAACAAGCACTATAAGTGCAATTGCTGCTATAATAATAACATTCATAGACATGCCTTGTGCTTTTTTCATTCTCACACCTCTTATATTTTATAGTGAATAACGCGAACTATTCCTATATAAATCTTGCTATAATTTCAAAACAGCCTGCACTCTTCCAAGGCAAAGTTTAAATATGGCATAATCAAATTATCCAGCATGGCAAACAAAAAAGCTCAGGGATTTATGTCCTCATGGCTTGGAAAGATGGTTTTTGCTCTTGCAGTTCTGATAGTCCTTATCCTTATCATTTCAACGGTAAGGGGCAAAATGTGGGATATGATTGCAAAAATTGGAAGCATCTTCAGGTAAAATGAGGAAAAAAAACAACGCGCAAGTTACCGGCAGCATGGTTGGACTTATAGTTGTAGCAGTCATATTGGCTCTTCTACTGGGCCCTATACTTTATGAAAAGGTTTTCAAAACAGGCATTGCCGCTGCAAACGCAAGCACAATTCTTCCTGAAGTTCCTGGAGTTGTGAAAGAAGGAAGTTCAGAAGCAGCTCAATATCAGTCTGACCCTAAATTTCTCAAAATAAGAAAAGTTACTGATGCTACCTTAAAAAATATTATACCTGACACCCCATCAAGTTTTGACAGAAACAACTGGTTGGCAAGCGAAGAAGAAATTTATAATAAAATTATAATGATATACTTTGACAAAGAGCTTGAAGCAGAGTTTATACCTGAAGGTTATTATGAAATTTTTTCAACAGGCAAATACGGCGCGCCGACAAAATCAAGCGAATGGATTGATGTAACAAAAGATTTTCAGTTCGTATCTTCCAAAGACGAAAAAAACCGGTTTTATAACATACCTCAATTCAAAAGCCACTATTACCTTATTAGGTTCTTTCCTGACAAGGAATACAAGGACATAAGCGGCAAAACATGGAAAATTAGCCCTGCAACATCAACAATAAAGTTTGAAGTTGACTAAATCCTTGTATCATTTGCATCATTCACATACATCATAATTAATGCTTAGGAAGCTTTTGGGGAGTGGACTGGATTTAATCCTTAAGAATGAAACAGTTTCAAGAGCTACAGCAGGAATCGCTGCTGCCGGAACTGCTTTTTATGGCATGCACTGCCTTGGAGGCCATCTTGTTTCTGGAATAGAATATGCCGGGCTTATTGGAGGGTCTGCTCTTTCTGCTGGATATCTCGCATTTCATTCCTCATGGTGGCATGCTTCAAGATTTTTAAGGGACACGGGAAAAGGGCTTGGCTTTCTAAGGGAAAAGAAAAAGCCTGCTGAAAAAAAAGGCAGTCTTCTTTGGAGATTGCCTCTTGAGCACCCTATAATGGCTTCATATTTAGCGGTTGAAGGATATGTTGGCGGCCGAATGCTCGCTGATTGGGAATTCTGGAAATATATGAAAACAGATGTTGCCATTAGCAGCGCAGGAGTGTTTGCAGGACTTTATGCATCCCTGTCCATTGCATCGCATCTTTTCCATCCAAACAACATAGGGAGAAACATTCCTCTTTTGAAAGCCGAGGCATGTGAACTTATTGGAATGAGAAAAAAAGCAATAAAAATCATGGAAGGCATTGAAAATCCTGCAAAAGAGCACTCGCTTTACCTTGCATCGCTTCAAATGAAAGAAAATAAATTTGGAGAGGCATTAACAGCTATGAGAAATGGCGCTGAAAGCAAAAATTCTGAGCTTTTTCATCCTTCTCCAATGTTTTCAAACCTGAACACTGCAAGGGAAATTGGAGAAGTGCTTGCGCTCGCAGAAAAAAATGGGTTCAGCATCTGAAAACGCCGGTCACTTTGATCTTTTTCGTCACGTCCCGATGCAACCTCCGTTGCAGCCATTGCTTCTATTGGCGGGAACTCAATACCGCTTC
>CAZLVM010000033.1:0-7486 GCA_964562875.1 uncultured Methanosarcinales archaeon
GGGATTACATGGGGATGAAAATAGAGGAAGCAAGAAAAAAGATAATAGAAGACATGAAAGAGAAAGGCCTTCTCACAAAACAAGAGCAAATTCAGCACACTGTCAATGCCCACGAAAGGTGCGGCACTCCAATTGAATTTATTCATTCAAAGCAGTGGTTCATAAGATATCTTGACCTGAAAAAAGACATGGAAAAATGGGGCAAAGAGCTAAAATGGTTCCCTGAGCACATGAAAAACAGGTATAACAACTGGGTTGAAGGGCTTCAGTGGGACTGGTGCATATCAAGGCAGCTTCCTTTTGGCATCCCATTCCCAGTATGGTACTGCGAAGAATGCGATGAGGTAATAACTGCAGATGAAAAAGACCTTCCTGTTGACCCTACATCAGACAATCCACCTATTGACAAATGCCCAAAATGCAAAGGGGGAAGATTTATCCCTGAAAAAGATATAATAAACACATGGGCAACATCATCCTTAACACCGCAGATAGCTGCATCACTTGTTCCTGAAATGTATGACCAAATTTACCCTATGGATTTAAGGCCTCAGGCGCATGACATAATCACGTTCTGGCTTTTCAATACAGTTGTGAAGTCACAGCTCCACAACAAGAAAAATCCTTGGAAGGATGTTGCAATATCAGGCTGGGCTCTTGATCCAAAAGGAAAAAAGATGTCAAAGTCAAAGGGAAATGTCATAGAGCCACAGGCAATGATAGAAAAATACTCTGCAGACGCGCTTAGGTTTTGGGCAGCAGGCTCAAAGCTGGGAGATGACCTTCCATTCCAGGAAAAAGACCTTCTTACAGGACAAAAAACAGTTACAAAATTATGGAATGCATCAAAGTTTGCGTTCATGCACCTGGAAGGCTACAATCCTAAGAAGCCAAAAACAGAACTTAACCTTTATGACAAAGGAATCATGTCAAAAATGCACAGGATGATAAAAGAATGCACAGATTCCTTTGGAAAATATGAATACTCAAAGACCAAAGCAGAAGTTGACAAGTTTTTCTGGCAGACAATCTGCGATATGTACCTTGAAATTGCCAAAGACAGGCTGTACAACCCGGAACAGAGAGGGGAAGAAGGAAAGGAATCGGCTCAGTTTGCACTCTATAACCTAACACTAAACACACTAAAAATGTTTGCTCCAATAATGCCTTACATAACAGAGGAAATTTACCAGCTGTTCTTCAAGAATATTGAAAAAGCAGAAAGCATCCACATTGACAAGTGGCCGGAATTTGATAAAACTTTTGTTGATGAAGATGCTGAAAAGGCTGCTGATGCACTGCACTATGCTGTGCAGGCTGCAAGAAGAGCAAAGTCAGAGAAAAATATTTCGCTAAAAGAACCTTTGAAAAGGCTGACGCTTGGCGCAAAAATAACACAGACGCAGTTTGACCAGATAAAAGATGATATTATTGGGGCTACAAAAGCGCAGGAGCTTTTCTTTAAGCAAATTGATGAAAAGTCAGAAGCTGATTTTGAGTGCGAACTTGAAATATAACTAATTTTTATCTTCATGCTCATTTTTTGACTTATTTAATGCGTTGTATTCAGCGCCATGTGTAGACCTAGTACTTCGCCTGGTAAAAATATTCTCTTTCTCTCTTCTAAGAAAATCTCCAATATCCAGGATATTATCAATAACCACTTCCTGAAAATTTATTTTTTGGGTGAGCTTTCTTTTAATCCTGCCAAAACCAAGCACTTCTCCGTGCTGGTTCAGAATCAAAGGGATTCCGCCTTTTTCTGTGTGGCCTGATGTCTTTGTTATGCCCTGGAAAAATACATCCCTTCCGCAAATGTAAAGCCATTCTGTTGCCTTGTCTACCCAAACCCTTGAACTTGTCTTGTGCTTAATCATCCTCAAAAGAGGTATTGTAGCAAAAAACACGTTTCCCTTTGACTTTCCAAGGTAAACACCCATCATAAACGGCTCTTTGCCTATTTGCTTCACTACATCTATCAGCCTTTCGTGAGCAAGATAATACTTGTTGTTAATCACGCAGATATCCCTCTCATTAACAACTTCCTTGCTTGTAAACTGTTTTATAAAATCGAATACTGTTCTCATTTTTCCTTCCTGAATTTTGCTATGAAAAATCCTTGGGTTATTTCAGACGGCCATATCCTTTCCTGTGATACAAGCCTCATGTCTTTGAATGTATTCAAAAACCATTTTACGTTGTCTTCGTTTTCTTCAGGCTCAAGCGAGCATGTTGAATACACAAGTTCTCCGTTAACTTTCAACACAGAACCTGCAACCCTCAAAAGGTTTCTCTGCACCTTTGCTATTTCATGTATACTTGAAAGGGATCTTTTATCAAACCAGCCTTCTTCCTGAGTAAAATTTCCTGAGCAGGGAGTGTCAAGGAGAACCTTATCAAATTTTATTCCAAGGCTTTCTGCCTTCACAGCATTCAAATGGTATGCTATGACATTTGAAACTCCCATTCGCTCTATGTTGTTTTTCAGCGCGATAATTCTTGGCACTTTATTGTCAAGCGCGATTATAACTCCTCTGTTTTCCATAATTTGAGCAAGATGAGTTGTTTTTCCTCCAGGAGCAGATGCCATGTCAAGCACAATCTCGTTCTGCTGAGGATTGAGAATTTCACATACCTTTTGAGAAGCCGGCTCCTGGATATAATAATATCCTACAAGATATTCTGTTATTGCTCCTATGCTAAATTCTGAGCCCTCTACAGAATATCCATGCTTAAGAAACGGTATTTTAGTGAGATTAAATCCCAATATTCTAAGTCTGCCCAACAATTCTGTCTCAGAAACCCTAAGTGTGTTAATCCTTATAGCCTTCCCATGTTCTACAGGGCGGTATGTCCAGCCAAGCTTGCTGTACCTTTTTACAAAAAATTCCTGTCCTGATTCCATTTAAACCTTCTTAACCCGGTACCCTTTTGGGGTGTCTTCAACAATATATCCCGATTTCTTTAACTCATCCCTGTATTTGTCAGCTTCCTTAAAAAGCTTAGCCTTTCTTGCATCTTCCCTTTTTTTTGCAAGTTCCAGGATTTGTTTGGGGATATCTTCCTTTATTCTTTCCATGATTCCAAGAACAGAATCAAACTTTTTCATTGTCTTTTTTACTTTTTTAGAATCTTCTTTGCTTAAATATCCAATTATCTTGTTTATTGAAGTCATGAATTCAAAAACCGCTGCCAATGCCCCGGATATTCCAAGGTCATTGTCCATTGACTCCTCAAACTTAGCTTCATAATTCTTGATTATCTTTTCGCATTCCTTACTTCCTTTTCCGTCTGATTCATTCAGCTTATCAAGAAAATCATAAAACTTTTGAAGTGTTTCAGGTATTTTCTTTAGGTTGTCCTCTCTAAAGTCAAGCTTTTGCCTGTAATGTGTTGCCATAAGTTCGTACCTTACTGCCATTGGCTTGTATCCTTTGTCAAGCAAGTCCCTTAAAGTGTAAAAATTTCCGAGCGACTTTGACATTTTCTGGCCGTTCACAATCAAATGAGCGTTATGAATCCAAAACTTAGCAAATTCCTTGCCCTCTGCTTCTTCTGACTGAGCAATTTCATTTGTGTGATGAGGAAATATGAGATCTACTCCGCCTGTGTGAATGTCAAACGGCTGGCCAAGATTCTTTGCAGACATTACAGAACACTCTATGTGCCATCCTGGACGGCCTTTTCCAAGTTCTGTCTCCCAGAAAACATTACCATCATTTTTATCCCAAAACTTCCAAAGCACGAAATCATGGGCGTTTTCCTTGTCATACTCATCTTCTTTTACTCTTCCTGAAGCTCCAGCCTTTAATTTGTCTATGTCAAGGCATGCAAGCTTTCCATAACCTTTTGATTTTGATATGCTAAAATAAATTCCATCTTCTGCCTTGTATGCAACTCCTTTGTCAAGAAGCTTTTTTACCAATTTTACCATGCCATCTATTTCTTCTGTTGCCTTTGGCATTATTTCAGGAATTTCTATGTTAAGCGTCTTGAGATCTTCCAAGAATGATTTTGTGTAGAACTCTGTGAATTCCTTAAGGGTTTTGCCTTCTTTTTTGCTGTCTCTTATTGTTTTGTCATCAACATCTGTTATGTTCATAACATGCTTTAGCTTGAATCCCTTGTATTTCAGGTATCTTCTTAATATGTCTACGAAGATGTAAGCCCTTAGGTTTCCTAAATGAACATAGTTGTACACAGTAGGACCGCAGGAGTACATCCTTGCCTCTCCCTTGTGGACTGCCTTGAATTCCTGAAGCTTTCTTCCCAAAGTGTTGTAAATCTTAAATGCCATAGAGAATATGGTTCTGCAATTAGGTTAAATAAGTTTTGCTTTTTTAAGAAGTATTATGGTGCAAAATGCAATGATATACTGATACAATAGAAAATGCAAAATAAAAAAAATAAAAAAAGCCTTTGAAGGGCATTATTGCATTATTATTCGTCAGATTCGTCTTCGTCTTCCCAACTAAACATAGTCTCACCCCGGATTATTTTTTCTTTTTTTCTCCTATTTTCTTTGCCATTATCCCACCTCTTTACATCATTTCTTGGAAATTTTCATCCCTTGCAGCTTTTTTTCTGGCCTTTTGCTTGGCTTTTTCAGCTTCTTTCTGACTAATCAAAATTTTTTTGTTACTGCATCCCATTTTTAACTACCTCTTCCCCGGCTATTTGAGGATTATGAAGACAATTGGCAAGATTGGCAAGCTCAGATTTGTACTTCTCAAGAAGCCCCTTCTTCCTTGAGATAGTTTCCTTATTCTTTATGTTAGGAAAGTCCCACTCAATTGATAGTATCATCTTCCTAAGATATGATTCTCTTTCCAAAATAAAGTTATTATCTTCCATTTTTATTCTCCAGCCTAGAAATAATTCCCCAGAAATATTTTTTATCTGACGGTTTTATCACACCTTCGCCCGAGGGCAATATGAGAATCGAACCTATGTATCAGCTTGCTTAAATACTTAAGTAACTACTATATAGTAGTGTTAAAACGAAAGATTTATAAAGGAGTAATACATTCCAATATACAGAAGACAAATTATTAAATAAGTGAGGTGTAAAGACAAAATGGCAAAAACAGGAAAATGTGTAGGATGCAAAGCTTACAGGATTCTCAAGAAAGGAGACTTTTGCAAGAGATGCAATTCTAAGACAAATTTTTGATTAAGATGATAATTATCCGAAAAGAATCAGGTGAATACCATCCTAACCTTGTTACAGGGCTGGAAAGAATGGGATTATCGCGATCAGAATCCCATGGTCTGGAAGTCTGCCTCCGGAACGCGGCAATTCCAAACGCTATTCTTGATGTTGTTTTTGAAAACCTGGGAAGGGTATCGCAGGTTCACCCTGATAATTACCCCTGGCAACCATCCGATTTAAGGTGGATTCCACCTGCAGATGATGAGCTGTGCGAAGGATTAAGGAAATCAGGCGTAGACCTGCAGGCAGTATGGGATAAGGCAGAGGCATATGCCCGGGAAAAGCACATGAGAGGAATGCCTGCGCAGTGCGACATAAGTCAGGGCGCTGACGAAGCATTAACAACCCTTATTTCACTTTATGCTCTTGTAAAATGCCATCCAGAACTTCTTCCAAAATAATAATCACTTCTTTTTACAGACAAAGAATGCGTGGTCTTTTTCAAATGGATCCAGTTTTCTATAGTCAATAAGAGTAAGCTTTTTGCTCAATTCATCCTTAACTCTGTTGAATATATCACCAGGTCTTTGTGTCACATCAACGCTTCTTGCCTTTAATGCAAGAAGGCAGTACCCTCCTTTCTTTAGGTACATATCAATGTTCTTCAAGAATATTTCTTCCTGGTTTCTCTGCGCAATGTCCTGAAAGAGAAAATCTACAGGAGCTATCACGCTGTCCTTGTATGTTCCCGGCTGGTTTGCATCTGCAAGAATTGGAGCAATATTCTTTCTCTCTTCACAAAGGAAAACAAGCTCCCTTGCAACTCTTGGCGCAAACTCAACTGCAAAAATAAATCCTTCTTTTCCTATAATATCAGAAAAATGGGAAACTGTTGTGCCTGTTGAAGCTCCAAGATAAAGAACCTTGTCTCCTGGCTTTAGCCCAAACTGGTTTAATCCCTTAAGTATTGCTGCAGCCGGCTTGCTCCTCTCAGGATTCCATTCCCTAAATTTTCCAGTGAGCAGGTCTTTTGTGAAAAGGAGCTTTCTATTTCCCTTCTTCTCTTCGTAAACCTCATAAAAATGCATTGGACTAATCATGGTATGGCCTCTCGTAATGGCTATATCCCCTTCTTTTCCCAATCAAATCAAATCCTGCTTTCTTCATTACCAAACCAACCTGCTCTTTAGCAGCCTCTATTGGATCAAAATCTGCCTTCTCTGAATTGTCAACTGAAAGACCTGTTTTGAAATGATTCTTAATTCCTTTTATTTCAACATCAACAACAAAGTTTACCTGATCTCCAAATGGCACTGTTTCTACATGTCCCAACTTAATGTCAAGAGAACTCCTCTTAATAGGGCTTTTTCCCAGTTCCCCAATATCCTTCCTTGAACTTCCAAATGCCATTATTTTATCCTCTTGTTTATTTCCTGAATCAGTTTGTCTCCGACAAACTCGCCTTTGAAAAAATCAACCTTTACTGCAATTGAAATCTTATCAGCAAGCATCCTTGCTATTTTACCATGATCGCTCTTTTTTGCCTGAAGTATTAATGGATGCTCATGGAGTATCCCATACTTTGGAGGCTTTGCACCTGTCTTAAGATGCCTAAACAATGCTTTTTCTGCTCCAAGAAGCTGTATTGTTGAAGAAGGCATTCTTGAAAGCTTTTTCAAAGTGCCTGCAAGCGCAACAAGCTTTGCGGCAATCATATGTCCTGTTATTGTGTTCATGTTTGGACAGATTTGCTTTACTGACTTTTCTATATATATTTCCTGAATTGCTTTAGCCTCGTAAAGGTTTTTTATTGACCTTGCAAGATCCATTATCGACTCAAGATCCTCTTTTTCAATATCAGCACCCATTGAATCAGATTCCACAAGATTTATCTCACTCAAAAGCTCTTTTCTTCCCTTTGTGAGAATTAACTCAACAAATTTCTCGTGGCTTGCTATTGACCTTGAAAATTCAGGATTATACAGTTCATACCATTCTCTCAGCCTCTTGGCAAGAATGTTTGCAACCTTGTTTGTTTCATCAATTGAGTTTATAGACTGGACTAACAAAGTGTCCTTGCCTACAGACTCCTTTATCCTTTTCTTTGTTTCTGCAAGGCTTTTCCTGTAAATTTCCTCGAGTTTGCTGTCCATAAGCCCAATTATATGGAGGTGGTTTAAAATGATTTCGCAAAGGCAAGGTTTATAAACAAAAAAAAGGAATTATATGCATAACCTTATTGAGATGAAATAAGATGCTAAGAAAGATAAAGCACAAAAGAATAATAATTCTTGCAACTCTTATGTTTATTGTGTATCTTCTTACTCTGAGCAG
>CAZLVM010000034.1:0-7472 GCA_964562875.1 uncultured Methanosarcinales archaeon
TTCATGCTAAGCAAATTGTATTTTATTATTGATTCATTGATTGTTTTCTTTATTTTTTCCATAATAGTACCTAATCTTAGAGGGATATATTAAAAACATTACCACAAAGCTTAAATAGGAGTATGATACAAAAATAATATTATGAAGTGCTCTATTTCAGCAATAATTGAACGGGATTACACTAGGTTTAACTGGACCGTTCTAGCTGGAAAGGTCAAAGGGCACGATCCATCAGCCATTTATTTTCCGATGTGCTGTTAAGGACCGCTCAAAGTGTGTTCGGGTTCTTGCAGTTCATCCTGATTCTAAAATGTCTTGACAGGACAGAACTCATGAACCCAGGCACACCTCTAAAAAAATAAAAAAAACATGAGGTGAACCAAAATGCCTACAAATGGCGAAGAAAAGTGTGTAATTTGCAGTGAGGCAATTACAAATCCGATATGCCTCAACTGCGTGAGTGAAGGGATGGAAGCGTGGTTTTCAACAAAAAACCCCGCGCTCATTAAGTCACTCAGGCTCTGGACAAGGGTCTTTGATGCATATACACATGAAGGGATTAAATGCGCCATTTGTGGTGGCAACATGAATGTTTGCAGCCACTGCTATACCGAAGAAATACTTGATGCCTTTAAGGATGGCATTGAGGACATGGAAGGGTTCGAGAAAGCCTTTTTTTATACGTTCGGTGAAGAAGTGAGCTAAAATATTTTTTCTTATTTTTTTATTTTTTTCTTATAGTCTTTTATTGCTTCTTTCAATGCATCTGCTGCAAGATTTGAGCAGTGCATTTTTATTGGGGGCAAATTCTCAAGCGCCTTTACCACATCATTATTTGTTAGCTTTTCTGCTTCCTCAAGTGTTTTGCCTTTTGCAAGATCGCAAAGCACATCTGATGTGGCAATTGCTGCAACACACCCAAATGTCTTGAACTTTATGTCTTTTATCTTATTGTCCTTCACTTTAATGTATACATGCATGAGGTCGCCGCACCTTGGATTTCCAACTTCCCCTTTGCCGTCTGCATTTTCTATTTCCCCTACATTCTTTGGGTTTTTGAAATGTTCCATTACTTTATCAGAGTACATGTTTCATCACCTTTGCCAGCGGAGACAAGTGCCTCAACTTTTTTACAATTCTTTGCAGCTCCTGTACTGTCTTGTCTGCTTCTTCTTCTGTTGTATACCTGCTTATGGTAAGTCTTATACTGCTGTTTGCATCAACATGACTTTTCCCGATTGCTCTTAATACATGGCTTGGGTCAAGAGTGTGGGATGAACACGCGCTTCCTGTTGAACTGCATATTCCTTCAACATCAAGATATGCTCCTACTGCTTCTCCTTCTATATTCTTGAAGCATATGTTTATGTTGTTGCATAGTCTTTTTTCTCCTTTTGGTCCGTTGAGAATCACATCTGGAATCTGGAGCAGTTCACTAATTATATTATCTCTCATTTTTGCCATTTTTTCTATATGTTTTTTGTTCATTGCTTCTTGAACAGACTTTTCAAAGCCTATTATTCCAGAAATATTTTCTGTTCCGCCCCGTATTCCCTGTTCATGCCCCCCGCCATGGGCCCAAGGTGTTAATTTTATTCCAGTTCTTATGTATAATGCCCCAACTCCTTTTGGACCGTGAATTTTATGCGCATTAAGTGTTACCAAATCAAGATTTTGCTTTTTCACATTTAATTCTGTTTTTGTATAGCTCTGACATGCGTCTGTGTGAAAATAAACTTTGTGTTTCTTGCATATTTTTCCAAGTTCTGCGAGATCCTGTATTGTCCCAATTTCATTATTGCCGTGTATTATTGATACAAGTATTGTGCTTTCTTTTATTGCATTTTCAAGCTCTTCAGGATTCACAAAGCCTTCTTCATCAACATCAAGGTATGTTACTTCAAAACCCTGTGTTTCAAGCCATTTGCAGCTGTTCAAAACACAGTCATGTTCTATTTTTGTTGTTATTATATGATTTCCTTCTTTTTTTAGGTTGAAAGCAATCCCTTTTATTGCAAGATTGTTTGACTCTGTTCCTCCGGAAGTAAATATTATTTCATCTTCTTTTGCGCCGATTGATTTTGCAATTGCAAGCCTTGCATCATCCATTGCCATCTTTGCTTCCTGGCCAAGGTGGTGTGTTGAGGATGCGTTGCCGTATTTTTCTCCAAAATAAGGGCTCATTGCCTTTATCACTTCAGGAGCAACCATTGTTGTTGCGCCATTGTCCATATAGATAGTCTTTTTCATCTTATCTTATCCTCCAGGAAATGCATTGTCAATCCTATCATTTTTGTAAAGTTTGAAAGCTGAGTATACCTATGGTCAGCCCCATCAACAACCTCAACGCTTCCCTGTTTTAGATGTTTCATCAATTCCTTGCTTTGTCCAATAGGAACTGATTCGTCCTTGTTCCCATGTATGACAAGAACAGGAAAGTTAAGCTGGTTTGCAGCTGAATATGTATCATGGGTTATGCCATCCTGGTAAAACCCATATTTGATTGTAAATTTTTCGCCTCTTGAATTGGATGTTTCCTGCATCCCCTCAATTCTCCACATTTCCATTGTTTCCCTATTTTTGAACATTTCAAGATTTTTAAAATCTGATACTGGAGAAATTAACACTGCAGCTTTTACTCTTGGGTCATTTACTGCTGAATGTATTGCAACCATGCCCCCAAGGCTTGAGCCGATTAGCGCAATCCTGTTTGCATTAACATGCGGAAGTGTTGCTGCGAAGTTTATTGCTGCTTTCACATCACTAATGTATTTTGTTATGGTTGAGTCTGCGAACTCACCATCGCTTTCTCCGCATCCTGAAAGGTCTATTGTAATAAAAACCATATTTTTCTCTGGAAGCTTTTCTATTAGTGTTTTTGATTTTGAGGTTTCCTTTGAGCTCCTGTAGCCATGCACAAATATCACTGCAGGATACTCTCCTGAAACATCAGGATATCCTATATAGCCTGAAATCCAATGCCCAAGTTCATTATTCCTTAACTTTATTTTTTCTTCAGTCATTTGATCTTTGGACATGCCCCTTTGCAGCATTTTTTGACATGCTTTTCAACCAGTTCAAGTATGGGTATTATTGTTTCCTTATTCAAAGAATATATTCTTTGTTTGCCTCTCTGTTCTGCTTCAATAATATTGCAGTCAACCAATTTTTTGAGGTTATGAGAGATTTTGCTTTGCTCTTGGCCCAATGAATTGCATATTTCTGTCACGCTCATTGGCTTTTCCTTTAGCAAAAAAAGTATTTCCATCCTTGTCTTGTTTGAGATTGTTTTAAAAAATAAGTTATATGAAGGGCATTTCATATGAATTATAATTCATATGTTATATATAAAGGTTTCGCTTCAGACAGCAACCTTTATAAATCAATCAGGATTTCTAATAACTATTATGGTATCAGGAAAGCATAAGTCACGCACAATGAGAAAGGTTTTCGTCAGAACTCCTGGCGCAAAGACCGTAGTCCATTACAGAAAGAGAAAGCCTGCTAAAGCGCAGTGCGCTGGATGCGGTAAAGAGCTTGCTGGAGTTCCAAGGGAAAGACCCTACAAGATGAAAACTATGACAAAAACCTCAAAAAGACCTCAAAGACCTTTTGGAGGAGTGCTTTGCAGTCCCTGTTCAAGAAAGGAAATAATTAAAAGATCAAGACAAAAGTGAAATCTCCTGCAGCTGCGGTGACGCCTGCTAAAAACGGAGAAAGGAGGAAAAAATGGTTGAAATCGGAAGATTATGCGTGAAATTAGCTGGCAGAGACGCTGGCAAAAAATGTGTTGTTGTTGAAGTTCTCGATAAGAATTTTGTTACTATTGACGGCGAAACAAGAAGAAAAAGATGCAATATCATACATCTTGAACCGTTTAATCAAAAATTGAAGATAAAAGCAAAGGCTTCGCATGATTCTGTTGTAAGCGCTTTCAAGGATGAGCTAAAGATAGAAATCAAGGAAAGGAAGAAAAAGGAAAAAACTGAAAGGCCAAAAAAAGTAAGAAAACAAAAGGAGAAGAGAGCTGAAGAAAAGCCCAAAACTGCAAAAAAGGCAGCAAAGACTGAAAAGAAAGAGGCCAAAACAGTAAAGAAAGAAGAAGCAAAGCCATCCGAAAAAAAGGAAGAGCCTAAGAAATAACAAAAATTTGCTAATCAGTTATATTCTCACTTTAATTAGCCAATTTTTGGGATTACAAATTCGAGCTAAGCAGTTCGAGCTTTCATCCTTGGCTTAAAAATCAAAATATTCAGCTAGAATTTGTAATAATTACATAGCTTCAAACAAATCTGTCAAATTAATTTCTAATGCGGCTACTGGCACTTGCAGTTCCCAGTTTGAAAGCACTTTTGGGCTTATCTCCCCAATGTATGCTATATCTTTTCCGTTTAAAGAAACTATTCCGCATCTTCCTGGGATAAAACTACTGCATTCAGTTTCATTTATTTCATACTTAACACCAATCATTCTCATAATGTAATCAAGAACCTGTTTTATTTCTGTAAAATCTGTTTTGTCATTGCACAGCGCAACAGCAACCCTAACAGCTTCCCCTACTCCTGTGTCTGTTTTTGCGCTTTTCTTGAAGATTGTGCCAATGTCAAATATGTTTTGAGGATATTCATTGTGCTTGTTGTTCTGCAGCACATCCATTAGGTTGGGTATTATCCAAGACCTTAGCACATTGTATTCTTTTGTTGATGCATTTGCAAGCGCAATAACATCTGATTTTGATTCCATTTTTGATGTTTGGTTTTCTTTTGATGTCAAGTGATATGTTTTAACCTCAAGAAGCTTCAATCCCACAAGCATATTCGCAATTTTTTCCTTGAATTTCCAGAAATCATTTTCTTCTGCTATTGTCGCAACCTTTGGTATTTCAGGTTTGATATTTTCATAGCCGTATGCAATGCATATGTCTTCTGCCAGGTCAACAGGATGCAGGACATCCGCCCTGTACGCAGGAATCAGTGCTTTTCCTTTTTCATAACCATATCCCATTCTTTCAAGGAGTTTTTTCGCATCTGATTCTTTAAGATCTACCCCTATTCTTTTGCTGATATAATCAATATCAACATCCATTTTTGAAGGGTTCAAGTCAGGTGTTGTTATTTTTGTCCCGTCAGAATATTTTACATCAAATGAATAAATTTGCCCGCCCATGTCTGCCATTGTGGTAACAACTATATTTAGAGCAACTTTTAACGTATTCAAATCTGTTCCTGTTGCTTCTACAAATACGTCTTTTGTGTTTTCAGTTATTTTTCCAACATCATGAGAGTTTATTATTGGAGGCATTGACATAATAACTCCTTTTGCATCCTTGAAAATAGGAAATTTTTTCCATCCTTCGCAAATATGCCCATACTCTCTTCCAGTAGGATGTTTTGAAAGGATTTGCCTTCCTGAAAGTTCTCCTGGATATTCCAGTGGAACAAAACTTATCTTGTCAGGGTCTTCAGCTGTGAATGTTATTGGAAGCGTAATTTTTTCAAGTGGGTAAATTCCTATCCCTCCTTTCTTCCTGTTTCTAAGAAGGGTAACTCCAAGCTTTTCCTGCACCTGTATTATTTCCCTAATTTTTTCATCGTCAAATTTCAATCCTTTTACAATTGCAGTTACTGCGTAAGGCCATTCTTTTGGGAGCCCCTTCACAATTACTTCATGACCTGTTTTTTTGACATCATACTTTTTCAGGCCGGTCTTTACTCCGATAAAACTTGCCAAAGCCCTTGCAAATCCCTGTTCTGAAAGCAGGTCTGGCCTGTTTGGGAATATTTCAACATGTATTTCATTGCCTTCAATTTTTTCAAGGTCTGTACCAAGCATGATTATTCTGTCTTTTAGCTTGTCCACTGGCAGCTTCTTGCCTACTAATTTTTCAATCACTTCCTTGTTTAAGATTATTGTTGGCATTTTACAAATCTCCAAATTTTATTTCATCCAGCATTTCATGTTTCTTATCTGCTTTAAGTCATTCCGGTAAAGGTCTCTTATGTCATTTATCTTAAAATAATCAAGTATTGACCTTTCCATGCCAATGCCCCAAGCAAGCACAGGAACTTCTATTCCAAGCAATGGCTTGACAATCTCTGGCCTGAATATTCCTGAGCCTCCAAGTTCAACACATTCATTCTTTTCAGGGTGAAGTACTGCAATCTCTGCACTCGGCTCTGTGTAGGGAAAATAACCTGGCCTGATCATGACATCTGCAAATCCCATTTTTGCAAAAAACTCTTTCAAATATCCCTTAAGGTATTTCATGTTTGCCTTTGCGTCAACTACAATACCTTCAACTTGGGTTAGCTCAAAAAGGTGTTTCCAGTCAACTGCCTCATTCCTGAAAACAGAACCTACTGAAAAAAACTTTGCAGGAAGGTCTGATTCTTTTAGTGCGCTTATTGTTTGTGCAGAAAGCACTGTTGTATGGGTTCTTAGCAAATTTTCTTTTGCTGTTTCCTCTGACCATTTGGTCTGCCAGCCTTTTGATCCTGTATCTCCGCCGTCTTCATGAACTTTTTTTATTTTCTGCCAAATTCCTGGAGGCAGTTTTCCTTTTGAAGGATCTCTTAGGTAAAATGTGTCCTGCATTTGCCTTGCAGGGTGGTCCTGCGGGACAAACAGTGAATCCAAATCCCAGAATGCTGTCTGAACAATATTCCCTGTCATTTCTTTGAACCCAAGCTCAAGCCAAATCTTCCTTATGTATTCAACTGCCTGGCTTACGAAGTGCCTTTTTCCGCCAAATACATTTGGCACGTTAATTTTAACATCATATCTTCTGAATGTTTTCCCTTTCCAGCTTCCAGCCTTGAGCATGCCAGGAGTAAGACTGTCTATTGTTTTTACATCTGAAATTTTTAATTTTGAAAGCTTTTTTCCAAGTGCTGTAAGCTCTGAACTTTTGATTTTCATAAGGGTTGTTTTGACTATGCCTTTTCTCTTGCTGAATAGGTCATATGCAAATTTTTCTTCTGGTTTCAAATCTTTTATCTCCACAGGCCCTTTTGCAATCCTTTTAAGAAATTTCTCTTCCAGACTTTCTTCTTCCATAAACTTTTTTCCTTGGCTGGAAATCCCCACCATTCCTTTTTCAATTATTATTGCAGCCTTTGACTTTAGCATTCCAAGGCAGACATTCATCTCGTCTTTTTTTAGGCCTGCCTTTTCAGGAATTTCCATCATTTGAAGAGATTTTTTGCTTATTGCCTGAATAAATCTTTTTTCAGGAAGGCCTTCTTTGGCATATATTTCTCCATTTTCATCAATCTCAACAATTTCCTTGAGTTTCTGGCTGAGCTTTACAGCTCCCTTATTCTCAAGCCACTGTAGAGCTCTCATTGCTTCTACTTCTTTCAATCCTGCTGCCTTGGCTATCTCAGAAAGAATAGTATGTTTTGCCAGAACAGGCAATACTTTCCTCTCAAGAGGGTGCAATGCATCTATAAGATTCTTATCTTCCATATAGG
>CAZLVM010000035.1:0-7383 GCA_964562875.1 uncultured Methanosarcinales archaeon
CATAATCCATATAAATCTATAATTTAATTTTAATTGCATGTCAATTGTCAATGCAGTAATCATTCAGGACAGAAAGATAAAATTCACAAGAAAGCATTACAGGGAAATAATGAAAATTCTAAACAAAAAAAAGCCAGGAGCAAAAAAATTCATAGATGCAGGCTACATAATAGTTGACCTTGACAGAAAAGTTTTAATGAACTGCCAGGATGCATTCCCTCTATCAGATTTGAAAAAGAACGAGCTAAGGAATATGTTTTCAGAATGGAGAGTTCTGGATTATGCAAACTGGTGAAGCCTTTGCTGGCTTTTGTCAAATTTCTCAAGGTATTTGGGCGGCTTTACTTCAACAAACTTGTATCCCCAGTCTTCAAGCATGCCCTGCGCATTTGAACTTATCTTTGGAGCTGCCAGAATTCCCTTAACAAATGTCAATCCTTTTGACGCTTTGATTTTTTCAACATATCTCCTAAGCTGGGTGACAGCTGCCAAATCCGCAACATATCTCTTGCACTCAACAACAGTAAGAGTGTTTTCCTTATCATATCCAAGAATGTCTATAAACCCGTATTTTGTCTGTTCTTCCATGCTTAAAGGCTTGAAACCTTTTTCAATAATTGAAGGATTTTTCATAATCATATCCGCCATATCTTTTTCTGTACCTTTGAGCTCTATTGCCTGGCCGTCCTGCATTTTGTATGACTGAAAAAAGTAAATTCTGCTTATATTTATTTTCATAAACTCCTTTGTTGTCATGTTTCTGCTGCTCATCCAGCAGCTGCCTTCTTCAAACATGACAGAATGCGCGCTTCCTGGCTTCATGTAGTTTACAGGGTTGTTTCCTGTGGGCTGATGAATTATCAGCGCATTGTCTTCCTTTATTATGATAATCCTATCTCCTTCAGAAAGAAAGCTTTCAGCCCTTCCGCTGTAGTTTATATCGCATCTGCACCCAAATACAATAGACTGATTTTTCTTTATAGCATTGTCTAAAAGCATAGAATAGTCTTCAAGTTTAAGCATATGAACCAGGTATTGCTGGGATTTTAATACATTTCTGTATTGGAAAATACAAATATTTATATAGGGTTTTGAGAGTCAAAATATGGGGTGTAATATTGGAAGCTTATCTTAATGTTATCAGAAGAATACTGAATGAAGGTGTCCGAAAAGGTGACAGGACAGGCGTTGGTACTATTGCCATTGCCGGAGCAATGTTTGAGCATGACATGGCAGACGGATTTCCTTTGGTAACTACAAAAAGCGTGCCTTTGAGGCTTGTTGCTTCTGAGCTTGAGTTTTTTCTTAGGGGAATATCTGACAAGAAATGGCTTCAGGACAGGGATAACCATATTTGGGATGAGTGGTGCACACAGCTTAAGGTTCCTTACGGCCATGATGAAGAAACAAAGAAAAAAATGAAAGAAGAAAGGGACCTTGGACCTATCTATGGATGGCAGTGGAGGCATTTTGGAGCAGAATATATTGACTATCAGACAAATTATGAAGGACAGGGCGTTGACCAGATAAAACGGCTTGTTCATCTTCTAAAGACAAATCCCAATGACAGGCAGATGCTTGTCCTTGCATGGAATCCAAAAGATATCAAGAAGGTTGTACCTCCTTTCTGCCACTACGGATTCCAGGTTACAGTAATTAACGGAAAAATTAACCTTATGTGGAACCAGCGTTCTGTTGATGTTGCGCTTGGGCTTCCGTTTAATATAGCCAGCTATGGGCTTCTTCTTCATTTGCTTGCAAAGGAAACAGGATACAAAGAAGGGAAGCTTGTGGGATTTTTGGGAGATACTCATATTTATGCAAATCATGTTGAGGGCTTGAAAGAGCAAATTGCAAGAAAGCCTTTCAAGCTTCCTTCAATAAATACAGAGAAATTCACCTCAATCTTTGACTGGAAATACACTGATTCAAAGGTTGAGGGCTATGAGCATCATCCAAGGATAAAGTTTGAGATAGCAGTTTAAGGAGGGGAAAATGGCAGAAATAATCGTGATTGCAGCTTTGGCTGAAAACAATGTTATTGGAAAAGATGGGGATATACCCTGGAGGCTAAAAGAAGATTTCCAGCATTTCCAAGACTTGACAATGGGTCATCCATGCGTAATGGGGGACAAAACATTTGAATCATTGCCTGACAATGCAAAGCCTCTTCCAGGAAGAGAAAATATTGTGCTTACATTTGACAAAGAATATCATCCAGAGGGAACAAAGGTTTTTTTCTCATGGGAAGATGCAATGGAATACCTCCAAGACAAAGAAAAGGCATACATCTGCGGAGGAGCGAGCATATACAAACTTGGCTTAAAGCAGGCAGATACTCTTGAGCTTACAAGAATTCACAAGGAAATTGAAGGAGACACTATTTTCCCTGAGATAGATTTTGATAAATGGGAGCTTGTCAAGCAGGAAGATTCTGAAGGCGAGAACAAAAATACAGGAGAAACACTAAAATTTTCGTTTTTGACATACAAGAGAAAAAAATGACACTGAAAGAAACAGACCCAGAAGTTTTTGAGCAGATAAACAACGAGCTTGAAAGGCAGAGGAATGAGCTAAACATGATTCCCTCTGAAAACTACTGCACAAAATCAGTTTTGGAAGCATGCGGGTCTGTCCTTAACAACAAGTATTCTGAAGGATACCCAAAAAAAAGATATTACCAGGGAAATAATTTTATTGATGAAGTTGAACAGCTTGCAATTGACAGGGCAAAAAAGCTTTTTGGAGCAGAGCATGCAAATGTTCAGCCTGATTCAGGCAGTATTGCAAATCTGGCAGCATATTTTGGAGTGCTAAAGCCCGGTGATAAAATAATGGGGCTCAAGCTTGACATGGGCGGGCATCTTACTCATGGTCATGCGGTGAGCGCAACATCAAAATTCTACACATCTGTCCAGTACGGGCTTGACAAAGAAACAGAACTGATAAACATGGATGAGCTAAGGAAGTTTGCCATCAAAGAAAAACCAAAAATAATTGTTTCAGGCGCAACAGCATACCCAAGGCTGTTTGATTTCAAGGCTTTCCATGAAATTGCAGAAGAGGTTGGGGCTTATTCAATGGCTGATATTTCACATATTGCAGGATTGGTTGCAGGAGGAGTCCATCCTTCACCATTTCCTTTCACAGATGTTGTAACTACAACAACCCATAAGACTTTGAGAGGGCCAAGAAGCGCCATGATAATGTGCAGGCAGGAAAACAGGCTTGCAAACACTGACGGCATGGATGAAAAGCAGGCAAAAAGAGAAAAGAGTCTTGCAGGCAAGATTGACAAAGCGGTGTTTCCAGGACTGCAGGGAGGACCTCATGAACATATAATATCTGCAAAGGCAGTTGCATTTGGCGAGGCATTAAAGCCTGAATTCAAGGATTATGCACATCAGATTGTTAAAAATGCAAAGGCTCTTGCAGAAGAGCTTATGGCTCAGGGAATAAAAATTGTTTCCAACGGCACAGACAATCACCTACTCCTTATTGATCTGATAAACACAAAGGAAGTCGGGCAGATGGGGATGGGGAAGGCAGTTGCAGTTGCGCTGGAAGACGCAGGCATTGTGACTAATGCAAATACAATTCCTTTTGACCCTTCAACACCATTCAGACCTTCTGGAGTAAGGCTTGGAACACCAATACTCACCACAAGAGGGATGAAAGAATCAGAAATGAAAACTGTGGGGGAATGGATTGCAAAAGTGGTAAAGGACCATGAGAATTCAGAGCTTAAGGCAAAGATAAAGGCAGACATTAAAGAGCTCTGCGGAAAGTTTGTTTTCTATTAACTAAAAATGCAATACGAAAAGGCATTGGAATACATTTACAGCAGGGAGCTGTTTGGAATAAAGCTTGGCCTGAAAAACATTTCAGAACTGATGGAAAAGCTTGGCAATCCACAAGACAGCTTCAAGTCAATTCATGTGGCAGGCACAAACGGAAAAGGAAGCGTCTGCTCGCTGATTTCTTCAATTCTTCGAAAACAAGGATATAAAGTTGGAGTTTATACAAGCCCCCATCTTGTTGATTTTAGGGAAAGGATTATGGTCAACGGAAAAAAGATTGAGAAAAAAAATGTTTCTGATGCACTTTCAAAAATAAAGTCTTTTGTAAAAGACCATACATATTTTGAAATTGTTACTGCAATGTCATTTATTTATTTCAAGCAGCAGAAAGTTGACTTTGCAGTTATGGAAGTTGGCATGGGGGGAAGGCTGGATGCAACAAACCTGCTGAAGCCTGAAGTTTCTGTCATAACAAACATTGCTTTGGAGCATACAGAGCATCTGGGGGATACTATTGAGAAGATTGCTTTTGAAAAGGCAGGCATAATAAAACCGGGAATTCCTGTCGTGACATCAGAAAATGGGGATGGGTTGAAGGTTATCAAAGACATTTGCAAAGAGCGAGGATGCGAGCTTAGTATTGTCAAGCCAAGAAAAGTTGATATGTCACTTAAAGGAAGCTTTCAAAACCAAAATGCGTCGCTTGCCCTTGAAACAATTGAAGTCCTTAAAAAAAGAGGATATAAAATAAGTTCTGATGCTGTTAGTTTAGGGCTAATGTCTGCAAAATGGCCAGGCAGAATGGAATATATTTCAAAAAATGTAATCTTTGACTGCGCGCATAATCCTCCCGGCGCAAAATCCCTTGCTGAAGATTTGAAAAAGATGAAAAAAGATATCTATCTTGTTCTTGGAATAATGAAAGACAAGGACATAAAAGGAATCTGCAGCAGTCTTGAACCTGTTGCGAAAGAAATAATTATCACAAAGCCAAAGATTCAGAGGGCAGAAATGCCAGAGAAGATTGCCTGTTTTATAAAAAATAAGGTAACTGTTATAGAGGATGTTGGAGATGCGCTTGAATATGCAAAGCTTAAGGCTGGGAAAGAAGGGCTTGTTGTACTAACTGGCTCTATATTCACTGTTGGAGAGGCTTTTTCCAGGATTAGGCCTGAGCCATTTGACTAGGATATATATGAATGGCGTGTCAAGCACTGCAAATCCAACTTTTAGAAGCCAGTAAGGTATTATCATCTGAATTATTCTAATTGATGTGAACTCAGGTGTCATGTGGTAGAATGCTATGGATGTGAAAATCGCAGTGTCAATCAGCTGCGATGCAATTGTTGAAAGATTGTTCCTAAGCCAAAGGTATTTTCCGCCTGTTTTTCTTTTCCAAAAATTAAATGCCCATATGTCATGAGTTTGGCTTATTAGAAATGCAATCATGCTTGCTATGATTATTCTTATTGAGCTTGAAAAAACACTTAGGTACGCCTCATTATTTTTGTAAAACCCTGCTGGAGGCATGATAATCCCTATCCAGACAAGAATGATTGATACAAGCAATGCAACAAACCCTGCGTAGATAAAAACAGCTGTTGCTTTCTTCCCCCTCACTTCTTCTATTGCATCTGTTATTAAGAAAGTTATTGGGTATGCAAAAATTCCAACAGAAGCAACAACACCAAAGATGGTTGTTACTTTGCTTCCAATTACATTTGCAAGAATCAGCGCAGAAACAAAAACTGCAAGCAGTATGTTAGTTTTTATTTCCAAAATCCGGTCTGTCATGCAATGCAGTAACAACAACCCATTTAAATAACTAATCCAAAGGTATAAATATTCTGGCATAGCCCCCAAATGGGGGCTAAATGAAGGTTGTTAATATAGGGAAGGACAGGTTTCTTGGAAAGGATATCATCAAGCTAGAATATGAATCAAAAGAGCTCCCAAAAATCCAGCTTTTCAATTCTTCAGATGTTATTGCAGGCAATCCAATGTCAAATGTAGCTGTCTGCATTGTCTATACCTGGAAAGCAGACAAGCCGCCTGAAAAAATAGCTTCATTCATGAACAGAATTTCAAACTATTCTGCGTTGGCAGGTTTTTGGAGAACAACAAATGGGGGGAGATATGCATTTGCAAACATACTGGCAAACCCCAATATAAACAAGCTTGTAGTTCTGGTATTTGGAGATGATGACAACGGGCATTTGCTTGTTGATTCACTTGTAAACCTCTGGAAAAACGGGATTGACAAAGACGGGCTTGTGATTGGCTCGAAAGCGCCAAACCCCAAATTTGAACAGGTTCCGCTTGAAGCAATTGGAAGATTGAGAAAACAGGCAGATCTGGTTGTAGCAAAAAACCTTTCAGATAATTTTGAAGAAGTAGAAGAATTGGTCAAGGCAATGATTCAGGAATCAGAGCATGCTGCAAGCCCAAATGATTTTGAAAAGATTGGAGTTGAATTTTATTCTAATTTCCTTGCAGAGAAAAAGTTTTATGATGACGGCGCAAGATTCAAAAAGCCGCTTATAATTGATTTGAGCGATTCGGCAAAAAACATAAGATTTGAGCACAAAAATATTGTGGGTTCTGTGGGGCAGTCAATACAGGCCAGGAATCTTGCAGACGGGATTGAGCAGGTAGCATCATATGTCTACAAGAACGGCACTTCCCAGGTTGACGAAAGAGGAATAATAACAATAGAAACAAGAAGTCTTACGGTTACTGTAATTGATCCGCTTGAAAAGGCTCCAAAGGGATTTTCAGAGGAGTATCTGAAAAAATATGTCAAGGAGTTTATGGAAGGAAAAGGGGAAAAGCTTGATGAATTTGCATATACTTATCATCATAGAATATTCAAGAAATGGGGCAACCAGCCTGAAAAGGTTGTTGAGGTTTTGAAAAAGCACAAAAATACAAGAAGGGCTCTGATAAGCCTCTGGGATCCTCTAACAGACTTGGGAAGCTCTTCTCCGCCATGCCTTGATTTTATTTGGGCTGTTGTCAGAAATGATGAGCTAGAGTTTCATGTTGTATACAGATCCCATCATCTTGCGACAGTCACTAAAAATGGAAAATTAATGGAAGGGGAAGGGGCGTTTGTGCCAAACCTTTACGCGCTTGCAACACTGCAGGACAAAATGGCAAAAGAATTAAATATCAAAAGAGGGGTGTTAGTGCTTACTGACTTTTCAGGTCATGTATATGTGAGCGATGTATAAATGAAAGGAAAATTTGTAATGGTTGACGGGCTTGACGGCTCTGGAAAAGGTGTTGCAGTAACAGGACTGAGAGAGTTTGCAGAGTCAAAAGGCAAAAAGGTTCTTGATTTGAGGGAATACTGGAAAAATAACGAGGGCTATCCGGATATAACTGATTATGATGCAATTGTTTCTGCAGAGCCTACATTTACAGGCACAGGCAAGAAAATCAGGGAAGAGCTGATTAAGAACGGCACAACGTCAACAGGAAAAGAGATTGCAGAGGCATTTTCAGAGGACAGAAAAGAGCTGTATGAAAAAATAATAATTCCTGCGCTTGAGCAGGGAAAATGGGTATTCCAGGAAAGAGG
>CAZLVM010000036.1:0-3971 GCA_964562875.1 uncultured Methanosarcinales archaeon
CTTCATAAAAGAAGATATCCTTTTCTTCAGAACCCAAATTATCAAACAGGTATTTAGCGCCTTCAGGAGTTACTGTATGGTCTTCAAGCGACTGGAGTATCAAAACAGGAACATTAACTTCATCTGCAACCTTTCTTACGTTCTTCGCAAGCTTTTTCAGCTGGTAAACAGACTGCACAGGCTTAACATCATAATAGTAGAACTTTTCCTCATCATCAATATCTGAACTTACATATTTTATGAAAAATCTTAGTATGCCAACATATCTTGCCTTCCAGTCCTTAAGGTATATCGCAGGGCTTGTCAGGATTAGCCCTTTTACGTTCGGATGGTTTCTTGCAAGAAGAACTGCAATGTCTGAGCCTGTTGAAACCCCCAGAATATAAACATTGTCAGAATAATCCTCAAGAAGGCTTAGCGCGTCATCTGCAGAAGAATACCAGTCTTCCCAGTCTGTTTTCTTAAGGTCTTCAGGGGTTGTGCCATGGCCTGCAATCAAGGGGGCGTAAACACTGATATTCCTTTCAGCGAAATATTCTGCTGCCCCTGCAACTTCCCACGGCGAAGCGCTCAGGCCGTGAAGCATAAGCACAGCTGTGCTGTTTCCCTTATCAATAAAATAAGGCTCATTGCCTGCTCTTACCGCAGAACTCATTAGGGAATCAATTATGTTTTTTTCTATTGAAGTAAGTTGTATTTTTTCATGGCTTTTTTCATAGCTTTCCTGTTCATACACTGCAAATCCGGTTATTGAATTCCCAATACTTTCCATGCTTGAACTGATTACAATAAGAAATGCTATTGCAATGAAAAACATGCCTGAGCTTAATCCTTTTTTGTATTTCATTTTAGCACAATCACCCTCTTTTCCCTGAATTTGCATTTCCAGAAATGGAGAAATTCACTTGTTTCTTTTTTAAATTTTGAAGAAACAAGAAGCACGGCCCTTCCGAGCTGTTCTATCTTGTACTCTTTAGCAACGCCTGACTTGCCGTCCCTTCCCTTAAGGGCATAGTAAAACCTGATTTTATCCTTTTTTAGAAGATGGCCTAATGAATATGTGAATATTGCGCTTTCCTTCTGTTTCGTCGATGCCACTATTAACCTATTTAACAAAGATTGTTTATAAATCTTTTGGTGTTAAATCAATTAACAAGATTAATTCAGAAAAAAATGCAGTTGATGAGGCAAGCTTTTTAAACAAAGTAAACAGAATACCTGCCATGAAAAGAAAATACAATAAGAAGCCTGAATCCCAGCTGAGAATTGCAAAGGAAAGAGTGGGGGAATTATTCAATCAGGCGAGCCTGGCTTTTAAGGAAAATCCTGAACTGTCAAACAGGTATGTAGGGCTAGCAAGGAAAATTGCCATGAAATTCAAGGTAAATATCCCTTCTGAACTGAAAAAAAGGTTCTGCAAGCACTGCTACTGCTATCTTATGCCCGGCAAAAACTGCAGGGTAAGGACTCATGAAGGAAAAGTTGTATACTATTGTTCTGGATGCAGGAAATACATGAGATTTCCATATAAAAAGCAACCATAAACTTTTTAACTATCAGAGATTTCATGTTTCTTATGGGAGCGCTTAATTTTTTAAAGTCAATATTTACAGTAGAAAAGCTGGAAGAGGATTCTGTTAGCCTGGATAATCTTGAAGAATGGTTTAAGGAAAAATCCTCTGCAAAGTATGATTTTCTTAATGGCCAAATTCTTGGAATTAACACAAAAATAGGCGAAGATGTGGAAAAGCTAAAGGAAAGCATAGAAAAGCTTAGGAATGCAGAGCTTAGAAATCCAAATATTCCTGAAAGGGCGAAGCATTTTATGGAAGGAAACAGGGAAACATACATCAAATATGCGCTGTTATTTATCGAAAAACTTAGCCTGCCTGAAAATGTTGATAATCTTAATGAATTTTTTTCTGATTTTTCAAAAAAACTTGAGGAATTTGGCAAGATAACTGCAAGGCCATACCACATATTAAAGGAATTTCTCGAAGACGAGGCGTCTGCAGTTGCTGCATGCATAAGAAGCATTGAGCTTAATGTGCATGGGATGAAAGAACAGAGAAAAAACGCAAAAATTTCAGACCTTGAAACTGCTTTAAAACTCATAAAGAGCCTAAATGAAAAAATTCAGAGAAAAGAAGAGCTTGCAAAGGAAATTGAAGAAAAAAATAAAGTCTTTGACCTTTCAAAAAAAGATATTGAAAAGATGGAAGCAGAACTTGCAAAGATAAAGGCAAGTGATGACTTTAATGATTATAATGCATCAAAAAAAGAGCTTGAAGAAATAACTGCTAAAGTAAAGGAAAAGGAATCAGAAATAATACACCCATTTTCTGTGCTGGAAAGGCCTTTAAGGAAATTTGAAAGGTCTGTTGTTACGGACAAGGATATACTTGACGCTTACATGAAATCTCCTATAACAGGAATTACTCAGGATTTTGACCTCAGAATTGTAAGCATAATGTCAAACATGAAAAAAGCAGTGATGGACAATACGCTTGAGCTTAAAGACAAGCAGAAAGAGATAGCAATCAGGGAAATAGGCATACTTAACAAGGATTTCTTAGGAAAGTTTCAAATGGAATACGGCAAAATAAAGAAGCATGAAAATGGTATCAGGCACAAAATATCATCGTTTGATATAATTGAAAGAATAAGCAAAGCAGATGAAAACCTGAAAATAAAAAAATCAATGCTCAAAAACATGGAGCATGTCATTCAAAAAGCAGAGGATGAATTAAAAATCATTAATATCAATGTGATGAAAACTGCTGTAAAGGAAAAGATTAAGGACGGGCTTAAAGTAAAATTAGAAATTAGTGAAAATTAAAAAAAGTTTTCAAAACCCAAAAACCTTGTTTTTTGAATAAATGAGAGTTACGCATTCAAACCCCAAAAACTGTGTTTTTTAGTTTCTTAAATTTTTTATAGTTTTTTTCAAGTGCTGAAATGCCTGAAAGCGCTTTTCCCTCAAAGAATTCCAAAGATGCTCCCCCTCCTGTGCTTAGATGGGACATTTTCTTTTCCAGTTTTAGCTTTTTCACAGCTGAAATGCTGTCCCCTCCTCCGATTATGGTAGTTCCTTTTGATTTTGCCATTGCTTTTGCAATTTCATTTGTGCCTTTTGCAAACTTTTTCCACTCAAATTTCCCCATAGGGCCGTTCCAAAGCACTGTCTTTGCTTTTTTTATAATCTCAGAATAAAGCTTTGCTGTCTTCGGACCTATGTCCAGCCCCATGCCCTTGATATTGTCCAAATCAACTGTTTTTGCAGCTGCCTTTTCATCAAATTTGCTCCCCACAACAGCGTCAACAGGAAGAACAATCTTTTTGTTTTTCAAAAGCTCCTTTGCAAGAGCTATCTTATCATTTTCAACAAGGGAATCTCCAACATCATATCCCTTTGCTTTTAGGAATGTAAACATCATTGCCCCTCCAATAAGGAGCTTGTCCACCTTTTTCAAAAGATTCCTTATTGCATTTATCTTATCGCTTACCTTTACACCGCCCATTATAGCAACAAAAGGCTTTTTTGGTTTTGACATTGCTTTCCCCATAACCTCAAGCTCTTTCTGCAAAAGAAATCCTGCGCATCCAGGAATAATCAAAGGAACGCCTATAATAGATGCATGAGCCTGATGGCACGTGCCAAACGCGTCATTAACATAAAACTCTGCCAGGTCAGCGAGAGACCTTGAAAAGTCAGGGTCGTTTTCCTTTTCACCCTGGTGAAACCTCAGATTTTCAAGCAGGACAACTTCTCCCGGAACCATTTCATCAATAAATGTCTCAACATCATTGCCGATGCAGTCGTCAAGCTTTGCAACATTTTTCCCCAGAAGAGTGCTTAGTCTTTTTGCAACAGCATCCATCCTTAGCCGGTCATCAATCTTTCCATTTGGCCTTCCAAGATGCGCGCAGAGAATAATCATTGCCTTTTGCTTAATAAGAAATTTTATTGT
>CAZLVM010000036.1:4071-7356 GCA_964562875.1 uncultured Methanosarcinales archaeon
TCAGTATATTCAAGCACGCCTTTCATGTGGCTTTTTGCAACTTCTTTGAAAAGCTTGTTTATTTCTTCTATTGACGCTTCCTTCTCAACTTCACAGACAAAATCAGTCACAGAACCTGTAGGCACTGGAACCCTTATTGCAATTCCGTCAAGCTTTCCAACAAGCTCTGGAATCACTTCAGTTACTGCTTTTGCAGCGCCTGTTGATGTCGGCACCATGTTTATTGCAGCAGACCTTCCCCTTCTTGGATCCTTATGAGGGGCATCCACAAGCTTCTGATCAGAAGTATATGCATGGACTGTTGTCAAATAGCCTCTCTTTACCTTAAAATTGTCATGAATTACCTTTACCATTGGGGCAAGGCAGTTTGTTGTGCATGATGCGTTGGAAACTATTGTTTCTCCTGCGTATTCATGCTCATTAACTCCTTTTACAAGAGTTTTTATAGGTATTTCGCAAACACCAGAATCATTTTTCTCGCACTTGCAAGGGGCTGAAACAAGAACCTTTTTTGCGCCTGCTATTATATGCTTATTTACAAGCGAGCTAGTTCTAAAAAATCCTGTGCTTTCAACAACAACATCAATGCCGAGGTCTCCCCATGGAAGGTTTTCAGGATCTTTTTCTGAAAAAACCTTAATTTCCTTTCCATTGACAATCAGCGAGCTGCCTTTTGCTTCTACTGTGCCTGGGAATTTTCCATGGACTGAATCATACTTAAGCAGGTATGCAAGCTCTTTTGTGTCTGTAAGGTCATTCACCGCAACAAACTCTATTTTAGAATCGTCAAATCCTGCAAGAAAAACCATCCTTCCTATTCTTCCAAATCCGTTAATAGCAACCTTGATGCCCATTATTAACCACCTCTTCATAATTTTAGTAGGGTTTCACTATATAAACTTTTTTATATAAGCAGTTAGTTGCTGTGTTTATGGCAGTAATCAATACTATTTTGCTTGATTCCGGAGCAGAGGAATGCGCATATGTTGCATCTGCCTTTGTGCTCGACATTATAGGTACTGGCAAGACCCAAGATGATGCGCTTGAAGAACTCATTGAAAGAATTAAGTTTTGTTTTGATGAGACAAAAAGAGATCCTGACAGCGTATTATTCTCATCAGTGGGAATTGACAAGGGAGTTGCAGAAGCAATGGAAGAAATTCTGATTCATCCTAAACAATACAGCCCAAAAGTTTACAATATTGAAGGGTATGCAACATTGCATGTCTATGATATGGTTGGAAGAGGATTCAGGACTGATGAAGTTCAGGACTAAAAAATATTTAAAAAAATATTTAGAATTTGCTTCTTTTCGTATAGTGGGTATGAAGATATTTGTGGGCTCTTTTGCTTAATGGCTTGCCAAGGCATTTTGCATAAATTTCTTTTACAATAGGATTTTCATGGGATTTTCTAAGAGGCAGCCTGGCATCCTCCCTGTAAATAGCATCCATTCTTTTTTGGACTATCTCTTTTGTCTGCGGCAATGGCTGTCCCCCTCCCCCAATGCATCCTCCTGGGCATGCCATGATTTCAATAAAATCATATTTTTTCATGTCCTTCAGCAAAACTCTTGCATTTCTCAAGCCGTTGGCAACAGCAAATCTGATTTTCTTTCCTTTGATTGTTATTTCGCCTTCTTTTATTCCGTCCATTCCTCTGATTTGGTCAAACTCAATTTTTGTAAGCTGTTTTCCTGTGCCAAGCTCATAGGCTGTTCTCAAAGCAGCTTCCATAACTCCTCCTGAAGCTCCGAATATTGCGCCGGCGCCTGTGGCAATTCCCAAAGCAGGATCAAAATCTTCGTCAGGCAGCAGCTTGAAGTCTATCTTCAGGTGGCTTATCATTCTTGCAGCTTCTCTTGTTGTCAAAACATAATCAACACCGCTCTTTAGTTCAGGTCTTGTTGACTCAAACTTCTTTGCAGTGCATGGCATAACGCTAACAACCACAACATCTTTTTTTGGTATTCCTGCATTTTTTGCATAGTATTCTTTTGTAAGAATTCCAAGCATCTCATGAGGGCTCTTGCATGATGACATGTTAGGCAGCAGTTCATGGGAAAAATGCTCCATAAATTTAATCCATGCAGGACAGCATGTTGTAATCATTGGAAGAATTCCCCCTTTTTTCACCCTTGCCAAAAATTCCGATGCTTCTTCCATAATAGTCATGTCTGCGCCTAAATTTGTATCAAATACTTTGTTAAAACCGCATCTTCTCAGAGCAGCAACCATTTTTCCTGTAACCAATGTCCCAGGAGGCATATCAAACTCTTCCCCAAGCGCAGCCCTTATTGAAGGGGCTGTTTGAACAACAACATGCTTCTTCTTGTCTTTCAAAACATTCAGCACTTCCTTTATATGATCCCTTTCATGTATTGCGCCTACAGGGCATGCGGCAATGCACTGGCCGCATTTTATGCAGGCAACATCGTTAAGGTCATGGTCAGAATAAGGGGCAACATGCTCTTTGTGCCCTCTTTTTGCAAAATCAATTGCATATGTTGCCTGTACTTTTGCGCAGACAGCAACACATCTTCCGCAGTTTATGCATTTGTTGTCTTCCCTTACAACAGAAGAGCCAATATCAGCCTTGTATTTCTTTTTTGGATCAAACCTTATTTTTTTAAGACCGAGATCATCTATTATCTTGCAAAGTTCATGCTCTTTGTTTTCAACAAAGCAAGTTTGAACATGCTCTGAAATAAGCAGTTCTGCATTAACAAGCCTTGCTCTTTTTACTTTTTTAGAATCAGTCTTTATCTCCATGCCATTTTTTGGAAACAAATTGCAGGTAGTAACCAGATTTCCTTCTATTTCTACAAGGCAGAGCCTGCACCTTGCTTCAGGCTCAATCCCTTCCTGATAGCAAAGATGAGGTATTTTGATTCCATTGGCTTTTAGGTTAATCAGGAGAGATTTATCAGGGTCAACATCCATTTCCTTTCCGTCAACCTTTATTTTCATTTTTTATTCTGTCCTCAAAATCTTTTCTGAAAAATTTAAGTGAGTTAAGCAAATGGTTTGTTGCTGTTTTGCCAAGACCGCAGAATGATGTTTCTTTTATCACTTCTGCAAGTTCCTGCAAAGTGTCCAAATCTTCCATTGTTGCATTTCCAAGTGATATATTTTCAAGCATGTTAAGGATTCTCATTGTGCCTTCCCTGCAAGGAGTGCATTTTCCGCATGATTCAAACTCAAAGAACTTTGCAATGTTAGTTGCTATATCAACCATTGACCTTTTCTCGCTTGCGACAATCATTGAACATGCGCCAAGCATGCA
>CAZLVM010000037.1:0-7308 GCA_964562875.1 uncultured Methanosarcinales archaeon
ATGATTTGGCACATCACAAAAATAATTAACTTGTTCCTATTCATATTTAACATGATTCCAATACCTGGGTTTGACGGTCACAAGGTCTTTTTCGGACTTTACTATGCATTCTTCTAAACATATTTTCTGCTACAACAAAATTTAAAAATTCCAGTGACTTGTGTATATTATGCACCAAACAGAGACGAGCGAGATTCTGAAGTCAGTTGCGGCAAAATCAGGGGACGATGAGTTTTATTCATCAATGCCTAAAGGCTACAAGCCCCACAGGACAAAATATATTGTAATTACCGGCTCTGTGATGTCCGGTGTTGGAAAAGGGGTTTTTTCTGCATCGCTTGGCAATCTTCTTTCATGGTACGGCTTCAAAATATCTCCTATAAAGTTTGACGGATATCTAAACTGCGATGCAGGCACGCTAAATCCTTTCAGGCATGGAGAAGTGTTTGTTCTTGATGACGGCACAGAGTGCGACCTTGACCTTGGAAGCTATGAGCGGTTTCTTGGCAAAAGCCTGGCAAAAGGAAATTATTTGACTGGTGGGAAAATATTTAAGCAGATTATTGATAGGGAGAGGGCTGGCCTTTTCCTTGGAAGGGATGTCCAATTCATCCCTCATGTTACTGGGGAAATAAAGAAGTTTGTTAGGGTGCTTGCAATCAACACAGACGCAGATGTTGTTATGATAGAAGTTGGGGGAACTGCAGGCGACCTTGAAAATTCTTATTTTATTGAGGCAATGAGAGAGCTTGCCTATGAAGAAGGAAAGGAGAATGTTTGCTTTGTCAATGTAACATATATAATGAAACCAAGTATTCTTGGAGAGCAGAAGTCAAAAGCAGCTCAGCTTGGCATAAGAACAATCATGTCATTGGGCATATCTCCTGATCTTGTTGTATGCAGGTCAGGCGAGCCTGTTAGAGAGGGTATTAGAAAAAAGATTAGCATAGTGGCAAATGTTCCTTTGAATAGGGTAATAAGCTCTTCAAATGTTGACACTATATATGATGTGCCTGTTAATCTTCATGAGATGGGTGTTGACAAGGAGGTTTTTGGCATACTGTCTCTTAATCCAATAAAATCTCCTGGAGACATGCTCAAGAAATGGAAAGTGATGGCAGATAACCTTAAAAACCAGGAAAAAGAAGTAACAATTGGCATAACTGGCAAGTACACAACAGTTCATGATTCTTACATAAGCATTCTCAAGGCGCTTGAGCACTGCTCTTCCCATCTTAAGGCAAAAGTCAATGTGAGGTGGATAGAGACAACAGATATTGAGGAAGGAAAGACAACAGCTGAAGAGGCGCTTAAAGGAATTGATGGTGTTATAGTGCCTGGTGGTTTTGGAAAAAGAGGAGCAGAAGGAAAAATAAAATGCATTGAGCACCTAAGAAAAAATAAAATACCTTATCTTGGAATATGTTTTGGATTTCAAATGGCTGTAATAGAGTTTGCAAGAAATGTGTGCGGCATTGATGAGGCAAACTCAACTGAAATTTCTCCTGAGTGTTTTAATCCTGTAATAAGCATTTTGCCTGAGCAGAAGAAAATTGAGGGCTTGGGGGGAAACATGCGCCTTGGTGGAAAGGACATTGAGATAAAAGAGGGTACCATAGCTTATGAGTTGTATGGAAAGAATAAAACTGTTAGGGAAAGGTTTAGGCACAGGTATGAAGTTGACCCTAAATATATAGGCGCATTGGAAAAAAATGGGATGATTTTCAGTGGAAAAGCTCCTAACCAGCCAATCATGCAGATTCTTGAGCTTAAGAATCATCCGTATTTCATAGGTGTGCAGTATCATCCATGCTTTACTTCGCGCCCGCTCACCCCAAACCCATTATTCATGGGGCTTGTGAATGCCGCGCTTCAGGCAAAAAATCCTTCTGGTATAACAAAAACTTTATAAACACGTACAGAGTTTTCTTTTTAGGGGAATTTGATGGAAGAGCATCACGAAGAGCACCATAAAAAGAAGGGTACATTAAGAAGAATCTATGAAGATGAGTATAAGATAATACTTTTCCTTCCCTTTATACTTCTCATTCTTGGCATGGGGCAGATTGCTTACCAGTATTCTTCAACAGGTGATTTTGTAAACAGGGGAGTTGACCTTAAGGGTGGAGTAATTCTCACTATTGAAAGGGAATATAATCCAGTTGAAATGTCCGAGTTTCTCAAGGCTAATCTTGGAGGGGACATAATAGTAACTTCAATAAACTATGGAAGCGAGCTTAGCATACAGGCATCAGAGATAAGCGAGGAAGAGCTGATATCAAAAGTAGAAGAAAAGCTGGGAAAGCTTGATCCTAACAAGGACTACAGCGTGAACAGCATAAGCTCAAGTCTTGGAACAAGTTTTTTCAAGGAAATAACCCAGGCAATAATCATAGCTTTTGTTCTTATGGCTATTGTTGTTTTCATAACATTCAGGGCGCCTGCGCCGGTTTTTGCAGTTATCCTTTGCGCATTTTCAGATATTGTTGTTACACTTGCAATATTTAATCTCACAGGAATGAAGCTTGGAAAGGGGGGAATAGCCGCTTTCCTCATGCTCATAGGTTATTCTGTTGATACAGACATACTTCTAAGCACAAAAATGCTCAAGAAAAAAGCAGGAACAGTAATGGAAAGGATTTATTCTGCAATGGACACAGGCCTTGCGATGAACTTAACCACAATAGCTGCTGTAACAACTGCAATAATATTCACACAGTCAGACATAATCAGGCAGATAATGATTATTCTTATTATAGGCTTAATTGTTGACATGATAAACACCTGGATTCAGAACGTTGGAATATTGAGGCTTTATTTGGAGAGGAAGCGCCATGAGTAAGTTCAAAAAAGTGATAAAGAACTACAGGGTAATAATCCTTTTAGTTCTTCTTCTCTTTGCATTTGTTTCAATACATCCTAGGTTTGGAACAGAAGGAGTTTCTGTTAGAAATGTTATCAAAAATAGCAGCGCAGAGCTCGCAGGATTTGAAAAGCCAACTCAAGACACTGCTCCGGTGAATCTTGAAAGGATAACTGCAATTAATAACAAGGAAATAAAGGATATTAATGATTATAATGATGCTGTAGACAATATGGTTCCTGAAAAGACATATACTTTTAGGACAGAAAAAACAATTCCAAAAAAATTATTTTTTAACAAGGAAAAAAAGGTTTATCACGTAAAACCAAGATATATCACAGAAGTTATGCCTGGAAATGGCACTGAATGGAAGGAAGTAGATGAAATATATCCTGAATTTGTAAATGGGAGCTATGTAAACAGCACAAGAACAAAAACAGTTCTTGTTAACAAGACTATTACAATAACAAAAGGCATTGAGCCAATCGGCCTTGATGTAATCAATTCTCCTGTTACAAACATTAGGAAGGGCCTTGACCTTCAGGGAGGCACAAGAGTAGTTCTCAAGCCTGAGACAAACGTAGAGCCTGAGGAAATGGAGATAATAGTCACAAATATGATTCAGCGTCTTGACGTTTTTGGTGTTGCAGATGTTGCTATCAGGCCTGCAGGAGACCTTTCAGGCAACCAGTACATTCTTGTTGAAATCGCGGGCAAAAGCGAAGATCAGGTAAAGGATCTTATATCAAATCAGGGCAAGTTTGAGGCAAAGGTTGGCAACACAACTGTTTTTAGGGGCGGTGAAGACATAAAGCATGTCTGCAGGTCTGCAGAGTGCGCAGGAATAGACCCTCAGTATGGGTGCCAGACAACATCACAGGGCGAGTCCTGCAGGTTTAGGTTTGTAATAAGTCTTTCTCCTGAAGCTGCTCAACAGCAGGCTGACGCTACAAAAGATCTTGAAGTTATTGAAGGTTACTTAAGCGAGAAAATAGTGTTTTATCTTGATGACCAGATTGTTGACGAACTGAATATTGGGGCAGACCTCAAGGGTCAGGCAGCTACTGAAGTTAAAATCAGCGTTTCAGGCCTTGGCTCAACAAGAGAGCAGGCTGCAATAGACGGCAAGGAAAACATGAAAAGACTGCAGTCAGTTCTTGTTACAGGAAGTCTTCCTGTCAAGCTTGAGATTGTAAAATCAGATGTAATACCGCCTACAGCAGGAAAGCTGGTTGGCAACGCATGGATGGTTGGAATTATTGCTTTGCTGGCTGTTGCATTGATTGTTTTAATAAAATACAAGAAGATAATAATCGCACTTCCTTTGCTTTTTACTTCAATCAGTGAGGTTGTACTAATCCTTTGGATGGCTGCGCTGATTGGGTGGAACCTTGACCTTGCAGCTATTGCAGGAATAGTAATTGCAGTTGGAACAGGAGTTGACCATCAGATTATTATAACTGACGAACTGTTGAAGGGAGAGCATATTTCAAACTGGAAGGGAAAAATCAAGAACGCATTTTTTATCATAATCTCATCTTATTTTACGACAATGGCTGCAATGACGCCGTTACTTTTTGCAGGAGCAGGCCTTCTTAGGGGCTTTGCAATAACAACAATGATAGGCCTTTCATTCGGAGTTTTTATCACAAGGCCTGCATACGCTGCAATGATTGAGATACTCCTAAAAGAGTAATAGGACAATAATGTCTGGAACAAAAAAGTGGGCGATAGGGCTGATGGTTCTTGTTACTTTGCTCACTTCAAGCGCTCAAATTCTCTATAAATTCGGTTCTGCAAAGCTCCCTGTAATCTTTACAAACTATTATCTTGTTTTGGGTCTTGCTCTGTACGGGATTGGGGCTGTTCTGATGATTATAGCTTTCAAGGCAGGTGAGGTAACAGTCCTTTACCCAATTGTTGCAACGAGTTATATTTGGGTAGCCTTGTTGTCATCTTATTTTTTCTCTGATTCAATGAATTATTTGAAAATAATTGGGATAGCCTTGATATTTTTTGGTGTCACATCAGTAAGCATGGGCTCAAAAAAGGATTCAATTGAATACACGGAGGCGCTCTGATGCAGACAAGGCTTTGGGCAGTAGGGCTTGTGCTTCTCGCAGCTCTTATCGGATCATTTGGACCGATACTGCTAAAGAAGGCATCAAAGGGTTTCCGCCTAAACATAAAGGCATTGATAACAAACTATTATCTTATTGGAGGAGTTGCGTTTTACGGCATTGGCACAGTCCTTTTCATACCTGCATTGAGGGGGGGAGAGCTTTCAACCCTTTATCCGATTGTTTCAACAACTTATATTTGGGTCAGCCTGCTGTCTTTGAAGTTCCTCAAGGAAAAAATGACCAGAATAAAATGGTTCGGCATACTCCTTATCATTGTAGGAGTAAGCTTTATCGGGTTTGGAAGTTAAAATGAAAGATATTATACTGTCTCTGGGAGGCTCAATCATAGTTCCTGATGAAATAGACATTTCTTTCCTTAAAAAATTCAGGAAAATAATAATTGATTATGTGAAAAAAGGCAATAGAGTTGCGATAATAGCAGGTGGGGGGCACACGTGCAGGAAATACAACTCTGCAGCCATTAAGATTGGGAAAACAAATGCTATTGACCTGGATTGGATGGGTATAAGGGCTACTATGATTAACGCAGAGCTCATAAGAACAATGTTTTCTGATTATGCATTCCCAAGAATAATAACAAATCCTACTGAAAAGATAAAAACAAAAAAGAAAATTATAATTGGCTCAGGATGGGTGCCTGGATTTTCCTCTGATAAAGACGCTGTTCTTCTTGCTGAAAATATTAAGATAAAAACAGTTGTAAACCTGACAAACATTGACTATGTTTTTGACAAGGACCCTAAGAAATTCAAAAATGCAAAGCCAATTCATAAGATGGGATGGAATCAGATGCAAAAAATTGTCGGTACAAAGTGGATTCCTGGCGCAAACCTGCCTTTTGACCCTGTCGCAACAAAGGAAGCAAGGAAATTCGGGCTTTCTGTTGCCATAATGCGCGGCACAGACCTGAAAAACTTCAAGAAATTCCTTGACGGCAAAGATTTCAAGGGAACAATTATTTCTGATGATGAATAGTTTTAAGTTTTGAGCCAATGCTGCGCTTCGTGTTGATGTTTTATTGCTTCTTAAAAGGAGTCCCACGCAGATATTGATGTTTAAATTGAGTACTTCGCTGGGCAGCATTGGCTCTTATTTACTTAGTTAAAATAGAAACTGTTAGCTAATAGCCCAGTTTAGAACTTTACCGGCTTAACTTTCTGCTCAAGGGTCACTATATTCTGCCTTTTTGATTTGTCTTGCTTCATGCTTATCCTGTCATGCCCGGAGCCTTCCCATGAAACCTTGAAGTGCAGCTTTTTTCCGCATCTGCAGTCAAGGGATTTGTAGTGTATTCCGTGTATATGCTCTGACTCAAAATCAGAAAGGATAATGTTATTTCCGCAGTAAAAGCACTGTTCTCTAAGTTTGTCTTCCCTCACTAAATGATGCTTCATGATTTAAGAAATTCAGAGGCCCTATTTAACTTTTACGCTTTCCATTCCTTAGCTTCTTAATATCCTCCATCTTCTTTATGCCGGCTTCCAGCCTGTCAACTTTTTGTTTGAGATTCATAACTTCTCTGTTTATCTCTTTTCTTTCCCGCCGTCTTTTTATTGCATCTTTTATTGATTTTCGTTTGGCTCTTATTCTTTCAATAAATGAGATTTTTTCTCTTTCATGCATGGCTTGTTCCTGGAGCTTTCTTCTTTCTATGAGGAGCTCTTTCTTTTGTGCGCTAAGTCCTATATTTGGAGCGCTTGGTTTTGGCTTCCATGCAGAGTTCAATACATGTTTTTTCCTTCTCCCTGTCAGCCGTTCTATTCTTTCTATAATAGGAATTCTTCTTTTCTCTTTAGAAATTCTTCCTTCTAGGGCTTTCTTTCTTGCAGCAAGCGCTCTCCTTTGCATTTCTTCCTCTGAAAGTGCGCTTGCCCTTGGTTTCCATGCAGCTGGTGCTCTTTGCACTGGCTTTCTTCTTGTAAAAATTCTTTGAAGAATGGGTTTTCTTGATTTTCTTCTTTCAATTGCCTCTCTTGCCTTTCTTATTCTCTCCTGAATCTGTCTTTCCCTTTCTTTTATTCTTGCAAGCTCCCTTTCCCTTGGTGTTTTGCCCCACATATCCTTTGCAGCTTCATAATCTTCAGCTTTTCTCCTTCCAAACTTCCTTATGAGAGCTATCTTTTCTTTTTCAGCAGCTATTTTTTCATTGAGAGCTTTCTCTTTCAGCATGAGTATTTTCTTTTCTGCGCTGATTCCAGGTTTTGGAGCGGGCATTGCAGGCATTGGAGCTGCTGCAGGCGCTGGCCTAATCAGTTCGGCAATTCCAAAGTGCTTTATTATCCTGCCTGCAGTGAGCATGTA
>CAZLVM010000038.1:0-7221 GCA_964562875.1 uncultured Methanosarcinales archaeon
GCATATTTTACTTTCACACCGTCAGGAATGGATTTTTTCTCCTCAATTTCATTCAGCACTCTCCTTCTAATTGGTGTATCATAAAACATGAATTCATCTATCCACAAAAGTTTGTTTCTTTCACAGGCATTATTCAGTCCATCCTGGTCCATGCCTTCAAACTTTCCAAAAAAATCACTTTGCTTCATCTTCTACCCTCATCTCTTCAAATCTTTTGTAGAGTTCTTCCCTTCTTTGGTCTCCTCTTTGCTTTGCTATCTCTGCAGCCTTTGCAAAGTCTGTTCCGCAGTCTATGTACGCTTTTTCACCCAGCAAAAGGTCTATTACAATCTCCCTTGCCATGCTGTATCCTATGTCCAATGAAACTGCCATATGACTTGGACTGAATATTTCTGCCAGCTGTCTGCCTTCCTTATGGCAGCAGTTTCTGTATACAGTATACTTTGCAATACCAAGATAAGGCTCCAAAGCCTTTCTCACTGATTCAAATTTAGAATAGGCTCCATGAAACATAGAGGTTATGCAAAGGTCATAATCTTCTTCAGGAACATCTTGTCCAAGTATTATTCTGTCTATTTCAACAGTACAAGCTTTTGAGTCAAGAGTTCCCTTTAGCAAATAATGAACATCTTTCGGCTCTTCCTCAACTTTTATGTCATCCATACCCCTTGTAATGTCCCATGGAACAGTCCAGTGCCCGAAAGGGTCAACCCAGAGCACTCTCACTCTTGCCTCTACATCAAGCTCTTTCTGCTCGCCAGCTTCAAGCTTTTCAAACTTTTTGAAGTAATCAGCACCCATTACCATCTTGAATACCTCTCAATAAAATCCGGCAGGTTCCACGCAAGCTCATGAAAGCCAACTACTCCTGAAACCTTGTCTGCAAGTTCTTTTCTCCTGAATCCACTCTCTGAATTTTGCTCTTCCAAAAAATATTCCTCAACATTGCTTGTCACGAAAAGTATTGGAATGTTTAAGTGGGGATCTTTCTGTGTGGAATATGCTCTTTTTAGTCTGTTCACAGTCCAAGTCCCTACTGGGTCGCTCATTCTTGAGTAACCATTGGTCATAACCTGTCTTGAATCGCAGTCTATGACTGCAAGAGAATAAATTCCACTTTCAAGCATGGATTCTACATCTTCCTGCCCGCAGAAAATTAGGTCAGTGCCTTTTGCAAGGTCTATTATTCCAATCCTGCTCTTTATAGCCTTTCCAATAGGAGTATCATTCATTATGTCATCATCTACCCAAAGCACCTTTCTTGGACATTCTATGTCCTTGAACCTTTGAAAATAATCTGCCTGTTTCATTTTATGCTCTTCTCCACCTCGCCGATTACGACTGCAGGTATGTCTTCAGGCTTTGTGATATGGTATATTGCGAAGTTTGCGTCTGCGTATTTTTCTTCCAGCTCTGCTATTCCGCCGTTTGTTCCAGTGTAGATTACAGTAACCCTGTTGTCTCTGTGTTCATGCAGGAACTCGAACAGTCTTTCTCTTCCTCCGATTTCAAGGTCTGTGACTAGCACTATTTCAACCGTCTTTTCAGATTTTTTCAGCATTTCCTCAAGTCTTCCAAGCATTTCCTCATTTACTGTTGTTCCGCCACTGTTTACTTTTGTCAGGGCTTTATGCACGCTGTCTGGATTGTCCTGGTATCCTTTTCCAAGCTCTGTCTCATCAAGGTATGTGTTGAACAGGTAAACTGCTACTTTTGCTCCGTTGTCCATGTATGCGTTTGCAGCTGCAACGCATGCTGCCTCTGCGTGAGGTGTGCAGCTCTGCATAGAGCCTGATATGTCCTTCATGATGATTACATTTGGAGCTTCCTCTTCCTGAGCATAGTGCTCGCCTTCCTTTCTGACCCATGTTTTTCCTATGCCTGGCAGGAATGGCTTTCCCATTGATGCAAACACGTCAACATCCTGAGGATTGTCATCTATCTCAAACGGCTTGTGTGAGTAGGGAAACATTGCGCCCCCTTTCTCTATAGGCCTTTTCTTTAGCCCTACCGGATAATTTTCAGCGAGCTTCACATAGTACATATGGTCAGGTACTGGATTTCCGCCATCTCCGTCTCCATCGCCCTGGCCCGGACCTGGCTGCTTTAACCCAAGCGCTTCCTGCAAATCTCCATCCTGCATTGCCTTGTCAAATTCTTCCTTGCTTAATTTCTTAGCAAGCTCTCTGACAGCCTTGTTTGCCTCATTTTGGTCGTATGATTCAAACCCGAAATTTCCAAAATTAGGCTCTTCCATTTTCATATTGTATTTTTGGAGTATGCTCTTTATGATTCTCGCAAACCTTTTCACATTGCCTTTCTCCTTTTTTGTGTCAAAGAAGTCTATTGTCATCATTTGGTCTACTTTTTCCTTCAAAAAGTCATCAAGCTCTGCATCCTCATCAAATTCCATGTCATAGCCCATTGCTTTTTGATAGTATGCGAGTATGACATTGCTGACAGGATTTCCTGTTCCCTGCGCTTTTAGCAGTTCAGCTATTTCATCCACTCCTTTTCTCACTACCAGGTCAAGATTTACAACAATATCTTCGTAAGCGCCTCTTATCATTCTGCCGTTGTCAGGGTCAACCTTTTTTGCGACAAGGTCAATCATTGTTCCTCTGACTATGTCAAAAGGGCATACAAGATAGTGCCCCAGCTCGTGAGCCAAAAGTCCTGTGAATATTGTATCATAATCTAATCCTTTCTGTTTGAATTTCTCTACAAAGTTCTCGCTGACTCCTATGAGATGGCTTTTCATCTCTATTGCAGCTGTCAATCCTTCATCCTGAACCAGAACTGGGTCAGGGAGAGGAGGGTAGAAGAATTTCTCCCTAACCTTTTTCCAGTTCGTTTTCATAATTTCTTCAAGTTTCATTTTCCAACCTCATCTTATTATCTCGTCTAAACCCCTCAGTCCCTGCTCAAACCTGTTTCTGCATTCCACATAAGGCAGCTTCATGTATGCGTTGATTATTTCCACAATATGCTCTCTTCCGCCGTAAACTTTCTTGACAAGCCCAGATGCATCTTCGCTTCCTGTTGAGGATATTATCATCTTGTCGGCAATGCCAAACTGCTGAGCAATTTTTTTCGCAATTCTTCCAGGCCCTCCTTGTCCATGCAGTCCGCTAAAAAATACCATCTGCTTCAATGCGTCAGGAACAATTATTCCTTCTTCTATGTCCTCTGCAATCTTGCCGCGCAGATAGTCAAGGCAGTCCTGCACAAGTGTGTGCTCATGCTTTTCTTCAGGCTCATAGTCATTTATTCCGCGCTCTTCTATGAACATCAATGGGCTGTAGAGAGCCACTTCAGGAAAAGGACATTCGTGCTCCATGGCAACTATGCCGTTAATCACACCCTTTATTTTCCTCTTCCATTCATTAGAAGTTTCATTAATAGCATAACCTCTGTAAAGCTCTTTGCAAAGTGCATGGTAAGCATCAAGATTTCCCAGGGCTGTGACAAAATCAGGGTTCACTGAAATTCCCTCATCTGCTCCTTTCATCCTTATGAAGTCCAGTATCTCATAGGTAACTACAACAATCTCCGGAGCCTTTGGCTTCTCAACCTTCAGCTCTCTTTGAGCTGCAGCTTCTTCTTCCCTGAACTTGTTGAAAAATGCGTTTTTTACGTCCATTTTAGCTCACCCACGTCTGTCTTTGGAACTCCTTGAACACAGGATGGTCCATTTCTTTGATGTATTCGGCTGCTTCCTCTGCTTTTCCGTCTCTCATAAGGCAGATGTACTGCTTCATTGCTGGAGCTAGCTCTGTGAATCTTTGCTTTGCCTGTTCTACCAGCTTCTTTGCTGCATAGAGTCTTAGCGGTTCTGTTCTCTGGTCATCTTTGAGCTTCCCGAGAAACTGCGGGTTAAACTCTACCTTGTGCCAGATTGCGTAAGGCATGATTTTTTCTATTTCCTCAACAGTAACTTTCTCCTTTCCTGCAATCCATGCCAGTGATTTTGCATATTTTGCAATTGCGAGCGCGCTTCTAACAGAAAGCCCGTTCTCTATATCATGGCATGTGTAGTCCTTGAAGTGGCAAGCTGCAGGACATTTGTCGTTTGCCCTTTTCATGCCATACTGTTGGCAGCTTGTCATCTCTGCAAGCATGAATGTGTAGAATAGCTCAGCATCTGTGCCCATCACCATGCCAGCCATTTCATCCTTGATTTCCGCTCTTTCCTGTCTTGTAAGCAGCTCAAGACCTGTCTTTGCCTCTATTCTTTCCCTGTACTCATCGCTTACTGCTTTCACAGCTTCTTTTTTCTGGGCAAAGTTCATTTCCTTTGAAGCGTAAATCTCGCTTATCTTGTCAGACAATTCTGCGTCGTTAAGCATTTCCTTGACATCATTAGGAATGTCTTTAATCATGCACATCTGAATCAAGCTTGGCTTCTTTGACTCTGTAGCTATATCAAACCTGTCCAGTACCGGCTCTATCAAAGCGCCGTTTCCAGAATCCTCATAGTTGCATGTTGCAAATAGCGCAAATTCATGGTCCTGCACAAGTTCTGATAAATATTTCCAGTTGCCCCTGTCTATTCCGTCAAGTATGATGTTCTGCTTTGCAGGCGGCAGCCTGTTGAATTCGTCAATTATCTTTGAGTTTGAAAGTACAAAGTTTCCCCATATAACCTTTTCAAGTCCTTTGTTCAGCTCTCCAAGGTCAGGCCTTGCTATGCCCATCTTTTCTTCTGTCTGTTCAGGATGCCCTCTAAGTTCAGCTCCAAGAACTGCTTCTTTAGGCATTGCCTCAACCAGACATATTGCCTGCTCTGAAGATGTAGTCTTTCCTAATCCGTATTCTCCGAAAAGCATCTGCTTTCCATGGTTTAGGCATGAAAGCACCTCAAAAATTAGTGTTGAGTTGAACTGTTCTCCATTTACCTCTATGTCAGGCATGCAGAGATACAAATTCTCTGCTATGAAATCGTACAGTTTCCTCACTTTTTCTCGCGCTTCCATTTTAATCGTTGTATGCCTCCTGCATTTTCGTGAACGCCTCGTGGAACGCATTGTACTGCTTCTTTGCAATTATGTCTGCAATCTTTCCTGCAGCAAGGTCATCTATGAACTCAGCTGCATCAGGATTGTTTACAAAGTCTGCAATCGCATGCTTCAGAACACTCTTGTGTGACACGCCGCCCATTGCATCCAGCCCTTCATCTATTTTGAGGTAGCATTCAAGAAGATTTTCAGGAGTCATGCCGATGTTTGCAATATCAAACATTGCTTCTGCATTTTCCTTGTCGATTGGCCCTAGAACAACCCCTTTCACCGGTTGTACTCCAGCCATAACCTGTTCAGCAAGAATGTATCCCTGCACAAGTATGTCTACAGCTATAAGTTTGTATGCAGCTTTCTGTATTGCTTCAGCTTCAGGACAAAGTCCCATTGCGCGGTCAAAGTCCTCTTTTGGATTTCCGCTTTCTACAAGTATCTGCACCAGCTTCTTGTAGTTTTCATCGTTTATGCCCTTGGCTAGCTTAATGTCCACATTAGCATTAAAATTCCCAGGGTTTCCCCCAGTTATTCCTGCAACAGGAACATCTGCGTATGCTTTCTTGACAGCATCTGCAACATCGTTCCCAGAGCCGTCTGGCATATCCTTGTCGGTAATGACAGCATCTGGCTTTTGAGCCAGTATAACCTCAATGCCCTCCCGTACTCCCTCTGCCATTACGACCTCCGCCCCTAATTCCTTAGCGAGCGATGCGTACTTGCACCTGAAATGCGGGTCGTCATCAACAACCACTATTTTCTTTCCTTTCAATATTTTGTCTTCCATTTTTTTAGTTCCAACCTCCATCCTATTTTGTAGGATCGTGATGCTTGCTGGAGTAGTCTGCTCCCAAATGGTACTGTATGTCGCTTGGGCTGACGCCTTGCGCGAGAAGGTAGTCCATAAGAGTTTCAAAGAAAGCGTAAGCTCTCTTTGCAAAGGACGACATTCCTCCACCATGCTCCTCAAAAACTATTGGCAGGCAGTAGCTGTCAGTGTGATTCACCAAGGTAAGGGTCTGGTTCGAAGCTACATTTAGCCCGGTCATCCCGCCGATTGGTTCCATTACATTGACAATCTGCTCTAGAAGCTGCGCAGGCTTGAATTTCTTCACGGCCTGGAACTTTTGAGCTGCCTTCTTTAGTCCTTTAACAACATTTGCGTCTTTCATTTTCTCCAGTTTGCTTTGTTTACCTCCATGTTTCTACCACTCTCTTGTTCCTACTACTTAGTAGTTAGGATATGATATATATTTAACCGCTATTAAGAATATGTTTCATATTAAAACCGCAATATTTATATATCAGCTCCACTTCACACATTTCATGAGAAGGAAAATCATACGCCAGGGAAACAACTCTTTCACACTCACAATGCCCATAGAATGGGTTAAAGAGCAGGAATTGCAGGGCGGAGATGATATTGAAATAAAAAATGAAGAAGGCAGCCTGGTTATTTCCGTGCCTTCAGACAAGAAAAAGACAGAAATATCAACCAATATTGACCTTGACGGCTACAACGAAAGAACAATAAGAAATATTCTCAATCAGGCCTACAGAAAAGGCTTTGACAAGATAATTCTCAAATACGGCAGCAAAGAACAGCTTGAAGACATACGCACAATAACAACCGAAACCCTGCTGGGGTTTGAAGTTGTGGATGAAAATGAGGATTCCTGCACAATACAAAATATTGCAGAACCTTCTGCAGAAAAATATGATGTTATTCTTAGAAAAATATTCCTGCTCATCAAGCAGGAAGCAGAAGAAATATACAGCGAGCTAAAACAGGGAAAAGCAAATACACTTGCAAAAAGACAGCAGCAAAAAGATATAGTCGATAATTTCACGAATTTCACTAGAAGGATAATTATCAGGGCAAAAGTAGGAGGAATAAGAGATTCTTATCTTTTGTTTTACGAAGCATCAATGCTTTCTCTTGTGCATCATGCTTTTTTTTACCTTTACAAGCAGGTTTCAAAACAAAAGCAGAAGAAAATTAGCAGTGATGTTCTTGAACTGCTAAAGAAATCTATTGAGATGTTCAGCAAGCACTATGATTCTTTTTACAAGAAAGACATAATGGAAGCTCACGAAGTGCAGCTGATAAAAGGAACTTTGACTGAAAAAATCAATTCAATGCTCATGAAGAAAAAAGGCCTGGATAATTTTGTATTAAAACAGATTGGAGAAATTGTAAGAATGACGC
>CAZLVM010000039.1:0-7063 GCA_964562875.1 uncultured Methanosarcinales archaeon
GTCTGCTTTCAGTATTTTGAAAGAATTTTGCCTTAAGTGCACTGGCACTATTTGTACAAAGCCCCAAACAAGGAAAAGTTTAAAAACAAGAGTGACAGGTTTTACATAATAAAAGAGGTGAAGGTTTGATAAAAGAAGTAAGGGCAAGGGAGATTCTTGACTCAAGGGGAAACCCGACTGTTGAGGTTGATGTTGAGACAGACTCAGGCATCTACAGGTCAGGTGTTCCTTCAGGTGCTTCAACAGGAATTCATGAAGCTTTGGAGCTTCGTGACGGCAACAAAAAAAGGTATAATGGAAAAGGAGTTCTCAAAGCTGTTGCAAATGTCAACAAGATTATAGGTCCTGCAATAAAAGGAATGAATGAAATAAAGCAGGAAGATATTGATGAAAAAATGATTGCACTTGACGGCACTGAAAATAAATCAAAGCTTGGGGCAAATGCAATCCTTGGCGTTTCAATGGCAGTCTGCAGAGCAGGAGCTGCTGCAGAGGAAATGCCGCTTTACGCTTATATCGCAGAAATGGCAGGCGTTTCAAAGTTTGTTTTGCCTGTTCCGTTCTTTAACATAATAAACGGCGGGAAGCACGCTGACAATGAATTAAAGTTTCAGGAATTCATGATTGCTCCTGTTGGGGCAAAATCATTTTCAGAAGGGTTGCGAATGGGTTCAGATGCTTTCAGGGCTTTGAAAGAGGAAATCCACAAGCACTTTGGAAGAGGAACCACAACTGTGGGTGATGAAGGAGGGTTTGCTCCTGAGCAGTTTGACAAAGTAAATGAGCCTCTTGATTTTATATCAACTGCAATAAAAAAAGCAGGCTGCAAAGGAAAAATGAAGATAGCAATGGATGTTGCAGCATCTGAATTCTTTGATAATGGAAAATACAGTGTTGACGGAAAAGAATTGGATGCGGCTGAAATGGTGAGGATGTACAACGGGCTTGCAAAAAAATATGACATAATATCAATTGAAGACCCGTTCAGCCAGGATGATTTTGAGAGTTTTTCCCACATAACCGGGCTGCTTGGCAGCAAGATACAAATTGTAGGGGATGATTTATTGGTCACAAACCCAAAAAGAATCGGAGAAGCAGTGCAGTCAAAGTCATGCAATGCTTTGCTTTTGAAAGTAAACCAGATTGGCACAGTCACAGAGGCAATGGATGCCTGCAGAATGGCAAAGATGGCAGGCTGGGGAGTTATGGTTTCCCACCGAAGCGGTGAAACAACTGATGATTTCATAGCAGACCTTGCAGTAGGGATAAAAGCAGGCCAGATAAAAGCAGGAGCGCCATGCAGAGGGGAAAGACTTGCAAAATACAACCGGCTGCTTAGAATTGAAGAAGAACTTGGAAAAAGCGGCAAATATGCAGGAAAGGATTTTAGGAAAGTTTAACAGAAACTATTATATATGATTAATGAGAAAAGATTAACATGGCCAAAAAAGAAAATGACAATCATTCAATTATTGAAAGGCTTCATATTATTCACAAGAAAAAAGGGGTGCATCCTGCATTCCTCAAAAGCCCAACATTCGGGCAGAAGGCATCTGACAAAGTAACGTCAGTGGCAGGAAGCTGGACATTCATAATATCACTTCTTGTTATGCTTGCTATATGGATGACACTGAATGTTATCATGGTAGTGAAAAAATGGGATCCATACCCATTCATACTTCTCAACTTTGTGCTTTCCACGCTTGCAGCCTTGCAGGCGCCTGTAATCTTAATGAGCCAGAACAGGGCTGCAGAAAGGGACAGGGTAAACGCAAAATACGATTACCAGGTAAACAGGAAAGCAGAAAGGGAAATTCAGAACATGCAGAAAGACCTTGAAGAAATCAAGGCTTTGCTAAAGAAAAAAAGGTGAGCTAATGAGGCCAAAGCCGGTTGTTCTAATAATAAGGGACGGCTGGGGTATAAGAAAAGAAAAAAAAGGCAATGCAATTGCCCTTGGAAAAACCCCAAACGCAGACAAGTATGTAAAAAAATACCCTACTTCTGTGCTGAAATGCACTGGTGAGCATGTTGGACTGCCAAAAGGATACCAGGGAAGCAGTGAAGTAGGCCATATTAACATTGGCGCAGGAAGGGTTGTCAACCAGATGGCAACCAAAATCAACCACACAATAAAAGACGGCAGGTTTTTCAGAAACAAAGCTCTTGTTGCTGCAATGACAAACTGCAAAAGAAAAAATTCAACACTCCATATAATGGGTCTTATTTCAGATGAAGGCGTTCACGCGCTTCAGCAGCACTGCATAGCGCTTCTCAAGCTTGCAAAACTGCACAAAATAAAAAAGATTTTTGTGCACCCATTTACTGACGGAAGAGACACTCCGCCAAAGTCAGCCATGAAATATATTTCCGCTGTTGAAAAGGAAATGAAAAAATTAGGAGTTGGGAAATTCGGAGTTCTTGTCGGAAGGTATTATGCAATGGACAGGAATGCAGGATGGAAAAGGACAAAGCTTGCCTATGATGCCCTTGTTGAAGCAAAAGGTGAAAGAGTCAAAAGCGTGAAAGAAGGTATTGAGCTTGCATATGCCCATGGGGAAGAAGATGAATTCATCAAGCCCAAAATAATAGAGGATTTTATGGGAATAAAGAACAATGACAGCGTGATATTTTTTAACTACCGCCTTGACAGGGCAAGACAATTAACACATGCATTTACTGACAAAACATTCAGGTTTTTTGTAAGAAAACAAGTGAATTCATTTTATGTCTGCTTTACGCCGTATTACGAACCGCTTAATGCAATTGTAGCGTTCCAGGAAGAAAAGCTCAAGAACATACTTGGAGAAGTGATTAGCAGAAATAAATTGACACAGCTAAGAACAGCTGAAACAGAAAAATACGCTCATGTAACATTTTTCTTCAATGCAGAAAGCGAAATACCTTTTCCGGGCGAGGACAGAATTATAGTTCCAAGCCCAAAAGTGGCAACCTATGACCAAAAGCCTGACATGAGCGCATTTCAGGTAACAAGAAATGTGATAAAGTCAATCAAAGAAAAAAAGCATGATGTTATAATTATCAATTACGCAAACGGAGACATGGTAGGGCACACAGGCAATATCAAGGCAGGAATTGAGGCTGTTGAAGCAGTTGATGAATGCGTTGGGCTTGTTGTTGATGAAACCGTGAGGGAAGGAGGCGTTGCGCTGATTACAGCAGACCACGGCAACTGCGAAGAAATGAGCGGAAATCATTTAACATCCCACACCCTGAATGATGTTTACTTTCATATTGCAGGGCTTGACTGCCGCATAAGAAGCAAAGGAAAATTAGCAGACATAGCCCCGACAATGCTTGACATTCTTGAAATCCCTCACCCTGTTGAAATGACCGGTGAAAGCCTTATTGTCAAATAGTTCTGAATTAATGTTTGAAAAAGCCTATTTAAATGAAAGATAGCAAAATTTTTAAACAACAATTCTAACCCTATATGGATGGGGGAAGATAAGGCAATTACCACTGTTCTTTCAGTGGGAAAGAAATACGGAATTGATGAAGCTATAATAATTTATACTTCTAAAGTTGAAGTTAAAAAATGGGTTGTGGGCAAGTGCAGATATGGATGCGAACGATACCACAGAAGCTATTCATGCCCGCCTCACAGCATTTCTCCAAACAGAATGAAAGAAATGATGATGGAGTACAAAAGAGCAATCCTTGTTGTTGAAAAGCCGGATGGAGATGAAAAGATGAGGGATTTCAGGAAAGCCCTCATAGCAATGGAAAAAGAGCTTTACACCAATGACTATTACAAAGCATTTGCGCTTGTTCCGGGAACATGCACAACCTGCGAAACATGCAATGCTGTTACAAGAAAGACATGCGTAAACCCGTCTGAAAACAGGCCGTGCATCGAAGGAACAGGAATAGACGTGTTTGCCCTTGTGAAAAGATTCAAAAAGAACGCAAAAGTCAACAAGAAAGCATCAGAACCTTTTAGAGCATATGGACTAATTCTGCTTGATTAAATAAAAAAAAAAAATATTAAAAAAAATAAAGAATTTGATTGTTGTATAGCTTTACTCTTTAGCTACGTTAACAGCCTTTGGTCCCCTGTCGCCTTCTTCAACGTCAAAGGTTACTGAGTCGTTCTCTGTTATGCTCAAGCCTTCAGGAAGAGCTGTCTTGTGAACAAAATACTCTTTTCCGTCTTCTCCAGCAATAAAGCCAAAGCCTTTTCCTTCATTAAAAAATTTTACTGTTCCTTTCATTTTTTATTCCTCCTAACTAATGTTTTACTTCACTTTTTTAATAGCAAAATTGTGTGCCTTTATATAGTTTTCCCCAAATATCCTCCAATCGGCCTTATCTGCAAGCGCTCTTGCAGCAATCTTGTTCTGGATTCTATCATGCTTTGAAAGCTGGGTAAAGTTATGGAATGTTGAAGTTAGCTGTTTTAGGACGTCGTCATCAGTTTTTCCGAGCCTGTCAAGCACAAATACTCCTGGCCGCTTCTTTTTTACGCCTATTGATTTGAGATAAATCCCAAACCCTGAAAGATCTGTGGTAACAGAAGCAACCCCTAAAGCAGCCCCCTCAAGAGGAGTATAGCCCCATGGTTCGTAAAATGAAGGGAAAACTCCCAAATGCGAGCCAAGCATGCTTTCATAGTAGCTTGTGTCAAGCAGCCTGTCTGCCCCAGTAAGGTAAATTGGGTAGAAAACAACCTTTACCTTGTTTTCCTCCCTGTTGTCAAGGCCTTCTGCGATAAGCGCCTTTGAAATCTCATCAGAATCCCAGTTATACAAGTCATGAGTTGAAATTGGCGGCTTTCCTTCCTTTTTCTTTCTGAACATCAGGATTTTGCTTCTAAGCTCATCCCGCGCCTCTTCTGAAAAAAGGCTTTCTTTTGAGAGCTCCTTGCCTGCAATAAGCGAATGAACAATCCTATGCTTCATATCAACTAGCTCATCATCAATTGAATCCCTTATGTTCTCATAATGGCTTCTGTTCTCAAGCACATCCGGCTTTATTCCCTTGATATTGCCAGGAACCCATATGAATGCAAGCACTGTTTTTTCAGAGTTCTCCTGCTGCATCAGCCTGTTTAGGTTTGCCAATGCCTTTATGTATATGTCAATTCCTTTGTCATGAAATTCGTATCTTCCTGCAAGAAAAAATATCAGAGTGTTGTCTATGTCAAATGTGTAGTAAGGGAAAAAGTAGTATATTGCAAAATCATAAATTCTCTGCTTGAAGAGCTTATGCCTTATTGATGCGTCCTCAAAAGAAGGGAACTTTGCAATGTCAAGCCCGTTTGGAAGTATAACACCCGGCTTTATGCCCAAAAGCTTTTCAGCCTCTATGCCTGTAATTTCTGAGACAGTTGTAAAAACACCTGCGTTTAAGGCGCACTGCTTTTCCATCTGATATTTTGGCAGCACTCCCCTGTTTCTTGCCTCCTGTTCAGGGTTCATACCCTCCGGAAGCTCTGCAGGATTAATGCCCTGCGAAGCAAGAGTCCTTCCAAGCATTGTAGCATGGGTTGTGAATACTGTTGCAATAGGCACGTTATTTTTTTTGATATACAGAAGCCCTGCGCCTGCAAGCCACTCGTGGAAATGAGCAATTATTACCTCGCCCTTGTGAAGGTTTTTCATTTCCTGCAAAACCTTTCCAACAGCATGAGCCCATACAACCGGCTCGCCAAAATCATGGTATCCTGTTCCGAGCGAGTCTATTCCAAAATCATCCCAAAGATGCTTTTTTATTCCGTCAGTGTTTTTTGTGAATTCTGTAAACTCAATCAGAATAACATTTGGATTTCCCTTTACAAGCCATTTCCCAATGTGAATTGTTATGCCTTCCTGCCTAAGCCTTGCGCATGCTTCCTTGCAGTATTCAGGAGGAACTTCCTCCTCAAATATTCCTGCTGCCTTATCAGGAAAATAAGGGCCTACAAGATAATATTTGTCTCCGTAGTAGTTCATCATAGTTGCAGCTTTTGAACTAACAACAGTGAATATTCCCCCGACCTTATTGCACACTTCCCAGGATACTTCAAACAGGTAGTCTGCGTTTGCTTTCATACTGTGAACTCTTTTTTACGCTTTTTTAAACACTTCTGACTACTTTTGAGTTATATCAGCCCATCACAAAGTTTAAATATACATTAACAAAATTATGAAGTGGGAAAAATGGCAGTAAAACGATTTGTTTCAAATGATTTTGTTGTGGTTGATACTGATGACACTATATCCAAGCTGCTTGGAAAACTGAAGAAAAGCAAAAAGCACAATGCTATTGTTGTAAAGGACAAAAGATTTGTCGGCGTAATCGACAGAAGAAAACTTCTTCAGTCAAAAATAAAAGTTGATGAAGAAAAAATTAAAAAATTTGTGAAAAGGGTTTCTGCAGTAAGCTCAAGCGATGATGTTAAGGATGTTGCAAGAAAGATGGCATTCTCTGATGTTCATATGCTGCCAATTGTTAACAAGGAAAAAATGCCTACAGGCGTGGTCTATGCTATTGACATTGTGGGAAATCTTCCAGAGCTTCAGCTTCACAGAAAGCTTATTGGATTTGAAAAGCCAAGTCTCATAAAATTCAATGATGATGACGCAGTTGGAAAGGTGATTAATGTGCTAAGGCTTAAGAAAATCCAGCATGCTCCGCTCGTCAATAAAATTGGAAAGCTTACAGGGATAATATCAGCAGTAGACATTCTGCAGAAATACAATATGTTCCCAAGAAAAAAGCCAAGAGGCAAGAGCGGCGGAAAAAAACCTAATACTCCAACAGGAAAGAAAGATTCATTGGTAAGCCTCCCAATATCAAACTTCTCAACATCTGCTGTTGTCTATGCGCACAGAAAAGATACAATCCGCAAAGCTATCAAGCTGATGAAGAAAAACTACATATCTGATGTTGTCATAACAAATGACTTTGACGAGCCAACCGGAATCATCACTATGAAGGATTTGGTTGATTTGGCTATGTTATATATTTGAATATATAGTTTCTACTAGTATATCTTCTAACTATAATAGTATTATCTTTTAATCATTTTAATTGTATGATAGTATTATTATAGTTATTA
>CAZLVM010000040.1:0-6960 GCA_964562875.1 uncultured Methanosarcinales archaeon
TTTTCATTCCAGCCTGTATAGAGGATTTGTATGGTGGGCTCCTGCAGATGAAGGAACCTTGCAGGGACCGGCTACTGGAGAATGGATTGAAGACAACAGAAAAAGGTGTTTTGTAGGAATTGCAGATGGGCTGCTCGATCCGCGCGACACAGACATAGTACTTTGTCCGCTTAATCCTTTAGGCGTAACAGTGTATAACGGATGGAGCAGGGAAGATAATTATGACTTTCACGCAAGGGTGCAGTTTGTAGGAATTAGCATAGACAAGGCACGTATGGGCAATGAAAGAATATTTGGCTATGAAGTTCTTGAAAGAGTTCCAGAAGAAGCTAGAAAATCTTAAAGGATTTTCCTTTTATTTCTTTTAATCCTTTTTCTTTTATTTCAAATATTATTTCCTTGTTTTCAGGAAGAGAGCGGTGCTTTTTTAGAATGGCTTTTCTTTTTCCTTCAGGGACTTCCTGAAGCTCTATGAGGCATTTGCTGCCGTACTTTATTATGTCTCCACCTACCATGTTTACCTTGTTTCTTGCGTCAAAAGCAGAATAAACCTGATTTGTAATCAGAACAGGAATGTTTTTCTTTCTTGCAATCTCAGTGAGGTATGAAATTTGCATTCCCAACTCCTTGTTTGTTGAATAGACATCTTCGCTTTTGCCCATTTCAAGCCGGTAAAGCATTGCTATTGTATCGACGATAATAAGCCCTACATCTTTGTTGTTTACAACATCTTTCAGCTTTTCAAAAGATTTTTTTTGCTCTGAAAACCTTGTAGGCTTAAGGAACATTATGTTTTCCATGACTTTTTGGCTGTTTGAGCAAAGCTGATCCAGCCTTGCAACAGAAAACCCGCCTTCAGTATCAATGTAAATGACTTTCTTTCCTTCTTTTGCCATTTTAACAGCACATATCAACACAATATTTGTCTTTCCAGAGCCTGCAGGACCGTAGACAGTGGTAACAACATCTGTTTCATACCCTCCTTCCAGAAGGGAATCCATTACAGAACTCCCTGATGAAACTCTCTTTAAAACCATGTTTTTTGGTATGGCTTTGTGGTTTATAAGTTTTCCTGTGTCTTATCTATAGTTTATATAGCCAGGGGAAGGTTTTTAAACATCCTGCCATTATTTTCCTATATGAAACGGAAGGAATTCGCAGTGCTTTTTGCAATATTTTTGATTACTTTCGGAGCTAGAATGTACTTTGCGTTCTCTACGCCTTATTTTTCATCAGATGAGGCTTATTTCAGCCTTAGGCAGATAGAGCATATCAGGGCTACAGATATGCCTCTTTATGAGGATCCTTTAAGCTTTTCAGGCAGAAGCCTTGTTTTCCCTCCTTTATACGATTATATACTTGCAATAATCTCTTCAGTAACACCTTTGATGTTTGCATTAAAGTTCTTTCCAAACCTTTTCGCGTCTTCGCTGGTCTTTCTTTCATATCTAATTGCGAAAAAGATGACTAGGAATGGAAAAATAGCGCTGTTTACCGCGTTTATTTCTTCTTTTGTTCCAGTTTATTTTGCAAAAACAGTCAACAGCATATCTCCATATTCACTTGTAGTTCCAATAATATTTCTTTTGATGTATTCATTCATGAACCTTGATAAGACAGAATGGGTTTACTGTTATATCATATCAGTTGTTGTTCTTGCATTTATGCATCCGGCTGCAATACTTTTTGTGGTTGGAATGCTTTTTTATCTGGTTCTCACAAAAGTGGAAGGGCTAAAGACAAGAAAATTAGAAGTGGAAGCAGTGCTTTTTGCCACATTTTTTGTGATACTTGCTGAGTTCATGATGTTCAAAAAAGTTTTTCTTTTTCACGGACCATATGTCATATGGCAAAACATGCCTAAGCAAATGCTTTCAAAGTTTTTTGCAGGCACCACAATTATAGGCGCAGTTTATAGGATAGGCATAGTTCCATTTTTTTCTGGAATTTATGTAACATACAAGCACCTTTTCCAGGAAAAAAAGCATTATGTGTATCTTTTGTTGAGCTTTGCTCTTGGCGCAGGCATACTTCTTTGGACAAGACTTATAGAAGTTGATACAGGAATGATTTTTCTTGGACTTGTTTTTGTGCTGCTGTTTAGCCAGTTTTTGAAAGAGTTTTTTGAATATGTGCAAAAGACAAAATTTTCAAGATACACCAATGCAATACTTGTTATTCTTATTATAATATTCATATTTTCTTCAGTTTTGCCATCTTTTTCATATGCAAGCCAGATAGTAAGCCAGTCAGTAACAGATGAGGATGTCATGGCATTTGTTTGGGTAAGGCAGAATACACCTAAAAACAGCGTTATAGCAGCAACAGTTGAGGAAGGCAATATGATTACTGCAATAGCGGAAAGAAAAAACATCATGGACAGCAATTTTCTTTATATCCGCGATGCAGAACAGCGGTATTCAGATTTGCAGAGGATTTTTACGACAATAAGCCAAACAGAGGCAATATCTGTTCTGAATAAGTACAATGCTGATTATGTTTATTTTTCTCCAAAAGCAACAAAAAAATACAACGCAAGACAGCTTAGTTATATTGATGAGAATTGTTTCACGCTTGTTTACAGCAAAGGTACAAAAATTTACAGGCTTGAATGCCGTCTGGAGGAGATTTGAAAATGAAGTACAATATAAAAAAATCTCAGGTGTTTATCTTATTGGCATTTTTTTTGTTAATTAAACTTTCAGATCCTCATTTTATAAGGTATTCAAACAACCAAGGTTCGCTGATAGGGGATTCTGCTTATTATCATTCAAGGATTGCTGAAGAGATAGTTCGTGATGGAATTCCTGCAGAAGACTCGTTTGCTTTTGGGGGCAGGGAGTATATAATGCAGCCATATCACATAGCTCTTGCAGGGTTTGCTTATTTTTTTGGAGTTGAAGCAGGTTCAAAGATTATCCCTTTATTGTCCGGAATAGTTTCCCTTGCGTTCTTTTATTTTATCCTGAAAAAAATTGGATTTGGGCTTCTTGAGAGAATAAGTTCGTCTGCAATACTTGCAATGTCTCCAATATTTATTTATACGTTTATAGTTTCATCACCAATTTCACTTATGCTATTTCTGGATCTTTTTGGATTTTATTTTTATATGAAGAAAGGGAAGGCAAACATAGCTGTTTCAACGGCAGCTCTTTTCATAGCATCAATTTTTTCATTTTCAAATCTCTTGTTTGTGCTCGCAGTGCTTTCTGCATATTCATTGACAAAGGAAAAAAACAGGAATCGTCTTTCAATTATTACTTTTTTTATGGTTATTTCCCTGCTTTTCAAGTACATACCCTTCTTTTTCAAGCACGGCTTTCCTGCAAAGCATGTTTTTGAGGAATTAAGCCTAATACAGATGTTTGTTTCAGACATGGGAGGAGTTTTGGGGTTCAGTATTTTTACAATTCTTCTTGCATGCCTTGGCCTTGCAGCAGTATGGAAAAGGAAAAAAGAGTTTTATATCCCATATCTCTTACTTGTTTTTATAGTAGCATATTCATTCTTTTTTAACTATGCAGCAGTATATTCCAATTTTGTAATATCCATTCTTGCAGGGATTGCGTTTGCAAGGTTTGCAGTGAAAAAATGGGAGCTTAGGCAGATAAGAAATATTTCACTTTTGCTTTTGTTTTGCGGAGTGCTTTTTTCAGCAGTATCTTTTTCTGTGAGGGTGGGCAATATGCCACCTGAGCCTGAGCTTGTTGAAGCGCTTGAATGGCTCAAGGATAATTCGAGAGAAGGAGATGTGGTGTTTTCTCATTATACAAAGGGATTTTGGATTGAGGGAATAGCCGGCAGAAGAGTTATGATGGACGGGCTTCTTGAATATTCTCCAAATGTCGAAAAATACTACAATGAATCGCTGATAATATTTGAGACATTTGACATAAGGGAAACAAGAAGCTTTCTTTTAGAGCATGACTCAAGATTTGTGCTTATAACAAATGATATGGACCAGGGGCTTGTGTGGGATAAGCCAGGGCAGGGACTTGCTTTCCTTTTAAAGAACAACGAAACTTTTAAAAAGATTTACAGCAAACAAGGTACTGAAATTTATGAGTATGTTTACGGGGGGAAATCATGAAAACCAAACACCTTTTTCTGACAACAATCCTTATTGTTATGGCTGTTTTTTTTATAGGAGTGTTTATAGGCAGAGCTACCATATTAACTGGAACAGATGAAATTTCAAGGTTCATAAAAAATAATGAGCTGAATACAGAATCATATCTTATAGAGCAGGAGCTGATAGGCGGACTGGGGAGGAGCAATTGTGTAATTGCCAATGCAAGGTTTGACGAGCTGTCTACAGAACTTTGGAATATAGGGAAAAAGCTTTCTTTGGATGATGCTATGCAGAACCTTGGAGATGAGAATTACAATTATCTAAAAAGAAAATATCATCTTATGCAGATAAGAGCATATATATTATTCAAGAAGCTTTCAGAAACATGCGATTCCGGAAATCATGTTATTTTATTTTATTTCAGCAAGAATGATGATGATTCATTTAGGCAGGGAATTGAGCTTGATAAGATTGTACAATCGCATAATGCAACAGTATTTGCTATTGAATACAGCTATTCAAAAGAGCTTAAATTTCTTGAAGATTATTACAAGATTTCTATAACTCCATCGATAATAGTGGATTATGATGAAAAATTTGTTGGGTTTGCGGACTATGAAGAGGTGCGCACCCTAATAGGCTAGGTAGAATTATGGACGGCACTAAAAATAAGATGCGAATTTTGCTCACCAGCCTCCTGCTTACTTTTATAATATTTGGAACAGGCATGGCTCTGAATTATTCATTTGATTTTTTAAGGATAAATTCAATAGTAAGAATGATGAACGAACATGAGATAGACAGCGATGCGTATATCGTTCATACAGAATTTATATCAGAGTTTGGAGGAGATGAGTGCGAGGCAATGCGCAGCAGAATAGAAGATCTAAAAAAGGAAATGAAAACTGTGGGGGATGAGCTTTCTACTTATGGACGTCTTAGTTTTTTCAAGAAAAAGGATTTTGACTATCTAAAGAGAAAATATTCCCTGTTGGAATTAAGATTTTTTATGATAATAAGAAAACTTAATGACCAGTGCGAGCAGCCATACATTCCAATACTATTTTTTTATAAAATAGACCATGATTTTAGCGAAAGGCAGGGATTTATTCTTTCAGATGTTAATCTTCAATACCCTCAAGAAATAATAATCCTGTCATTTGACAAGGATTATGTTGATGAGCATCTTGTCAAGCTTTTGGTTGAAAGATTTAATGTGACATCCGCGCCAACTATTATAATTAATGATGATTTAAAGCTTGAAGGCCTGCATTATCAAGAGGAGATAAAATCAATTCTGAACGAAATAATCCTGGACAGAAGGTTGGATCAGAAAGATTATGATGCTTCATACGTTCTTAATGCGGTAGGGGATGATGTTGGATATTTTTCAGAAAAGATGAAGAGTTTGCTTAGGCAGGATATATCAGATTTTGCAAAAGGGGATATATATTTTGCGCTTGGCAGAGTAAATAAAGACAAGGAAATGCTTTGCAAGTCACTTGACTATTACAGCCAGTATCAACCACAAACAATGGAAGAGGAGGCAATACTTTATGAGACTATGGCTTCAGTTGGCTGCGGGGTTGACAGGAAAGAGCTTCTTGTAAAAGCATCCAAATTATGGAAAAAAATAGGTGTTGAATTCAGGGCAAAAATAGACAAGGAACTGGCAGACAGCAATAAGCCATCCATTGTTTTTGAGACATCAGGACCTTATTTTTCTCCTGTAAACCACAGCACCGGTGAAATAATTATCGGCAAATCATCAATAACTCTTGATGAGAATGATATTCTTGTATCTCAGACAGACAGGGTGACAAGAGACTGGCTTTCATACCAAATCTTTTCATCGCCTTACTCAGAAAATCTTCTGACTGTATTTTCTGAAGGGCTTACATATACAGAAAAAGAGCTCCAAAGGGACATAGGGTGGCATGAGGGGGCAAGAATAAAAGAACTGAAGCAAATAGGGCTTACTCATACAGTTGCATCAGGCACAATTGTTGCAAAAAAAGGAAAAAAATGGTATGCGCCTGATGAAAACGGCACTTTTAGATTTGAAGTTCCAAAAGATAAAATACTTTATCCAACAACAAGGTTTCTAACAGATGAGATTGCCGTGCTGATAGACACTCACGGCATTAACAGCATTGTGGAGCAGGCAGTAAGAAAAAATGCGTCTGTTGTCGTAGGATGCTGTGATCATATCGGAAAGATAAAAGCTGCAAAGTATCTTGCTGAAAAGGGAATCAGTGTAGTTTGCTTTACTGACAAATATCTTCCAATACTTCTCGGAAGCAAACTTCCTATTTTAGGGTCTCCGCCAGTTAAGATTTTTGGAGATAGGGCAGTTCTTGGGAACAGTCCAATTACAATTAGCGTTTCAGAAACAATAGTAGCAGAGGATTTGGCAGAAAATTCAACAGCCCAGTCATATTATGATACTCCAGCAAGGTATTTCAAGAATCTTGAGATGATGCAGAAGCTTAATGTTGTTTATGCCCATATAAACCGGACAGGAGAAATGCAGACAGTGATAGATGCTGCAGATTCTGTAGGGGCTAGTGTTGTGGGGGTGAGGGTCCACAATATAGAGGACTATGAGGGGCTAAGGATGTGGCTTTTGAATAACCATAATAACCGGGCAGTGCTTTTTCATTCAACATCATACCCTTACGGCTATAAAATATTTTCAGAATTTCCAGAGCAGACAAGTTTTGATGACATAAATCCTATATTCAAATGAAAAAGAATACATTAAGTCAATTTTTGAAAAAGAATAGAATTTTTCTTATAATACTCGCTATAGCATTTATTGCAAGAATAATTTTTTTTTTTCAGACTGCATGACATATGTTGGGATTGTGGAGTTTATATTGGAATGG
>CAZLVM010000041.1:0-6958 GCA_964562875.1 uncultured Methanosarcinales archaeon
TGAAAGATAAAATAAAATTCTTGAGTGTGCTTTTAACAGCAATTATGGTATTGTCCCTTGCATCATGCGTGACAGTAACCAAGAGTCCTACAGGAGGATCAGTCACAGATGATTTTGATGATTTGGACTTAGAAGATGAGGAAATTTCTACTGCAATAGATGATGTAGAATCCTTTGCAGATGATGCTGAAGACAATGAACAGGATAAAGAAGACACTTCTGCTGATGAAGGTCTCCCTACAAAGACAGTAACAGAAGGGGAGCTTGTAAGTTTTCCAAACTTAAGGGCAACAGACCCTGACGGCGATCCAATTAAGTATACATTTTCAAAGCCGCTTGATGCAAATGGCGAGTGGAAAACAGAAAATGGAGACGCAGGAAAATACAAAGTCAAGATTACCGCTTCAGACGGCGTTAACACAGTTTCACAGGAACTTTTGATTGTTGTGCTGTCAAGCAATAAAGCGCCTGTAATTGAAGGCGTAAAGGATGTTACAGTAAATGAAGGAGACACAGTTTCGCTTTCACCTGTTGTAACAGACCCAGAAGGCGAGGAAGTTACAGTTACATATTCTGGCTGGATGACCTCTACTTCAAAAGCAACATCATATGATGATTCAGGCGTTTACAGCGTGAAAATCAAGGCAACTGACGGCGAGAAAGAGTCAGAAAAGACAATAAGCGTTACAGTGCTTAATGTAAACAGGCTGCCTTCACTTTCAGTGGCTGATATATCAGTTGTTGAAGGAGACACTGTAGATGTTGAGGCAGTAACATCAGACCCTGATGGGGACAGTGTTGAAGTTAGCTTCTCAGAGCCAGTTGACGGAGAAGGAAAGTGGCAGACAGAAGTTGGCGATGCAGGCAAGTACAGAGTAACTGCAACAGCAACTGACGGCACAGAGGATGTAACAAAGTCATTCTTTGTTATTGTAGCTTCACTGAACAATGCTCCAGTGCTTAGCGGCGTAGCTGACATGGAAGCAGACGAAGGTGATGTTATATCACTTTCAGTAAGCGCAGCAGACGAAGACGGCGAGGATGTGACAATATCATACCCATCACCGTTTAACGCTGTAGGAAACTGGGCAACAGGCTATGAGGATGCAGGAATCTACACCCTGAAAGTCACTGCAACAGACGGAATAGACACCACAGAGGAGTCTTTCACAGTTGTTGTAAATGACGTGAACAGGGCGCCAAGCTTTGGCGAAGGAGCATTCGATTAAGCCTTAATTTTTTTCTTTTTTTATTTTTCTTTTTTTATTTTGCATTACCAACATATTTTTTAATTAGCTGATATTTCTTAATGAAAATGAAAGACGAAGCTGCAGAGCTGTGGGACAGGAGAAATTCTGAAACAGGAGAGCCGTACAAAAGGTTTGTGACTTATCCGGTTGTGAGGGGCTTGATAGGGTCTACAGAAGGCAAAACAGTGCTTGACCTTGGCTGCGGCAATGGAAGGTTTGGAGCAATACTCCTTGACACATACGGGCTTGACATGAAAAAGCTAATTCTTGTTGACAAGCACCCTGCGAATCTTGAATATGCAAGAAAAAATCTCGGGCTGCAGAAATGCTTATGCGAGTTTGTGCAGGCTGATTTTGAGGGAATGGCTGAAAGCCTTGATTCAGACATCGCAGACATTGTTATTTCAGCAAATACATTTTGCGAGATTGAAGATATTGACAATGCGCTAAAAGAAACTTATAGGATAACAAAGCCAGGAGGAATTTTTGTGATGGCGACAGTCCATCCTGCGTATTCCCTGAAAAAATATCTTGAGGCAAAATTAACAGGGGGGTCTGCTAAGAAAATTGTCCCTGCAAGGCATTATTTTGATAATGCTCCGGCAGAATTTGTCATGGGAGCAGGGTCAGATAAGGAAGTAAGGGCTCCGCATTACACAAGAACTGTGCAGGTTTATGTAAATTCTTTAATCAATGCAGGATTCAGCATTGAGGCTCTTTTAGAGCCAGGGCTTAACTCATCCCTTTTGGAGGCAGCGCCAAGGTTTGAATCCGAAGCAGACTGTCCTGTTGTTCTTGTAATCAAGGCTGCAAAAAATATTTAGAAATCACCAATGCTTTTCTGTTCTACTTTTGGTTTTGGAAGGTCATGCTTCATCTCTTCCCCTTCAAGAAGAGGCTTGCCATATTCTCCGTCGTATCCTGGTCTTATTTTTATCTTTCCTTCCCTGTTTCTCATTATTGTTTTTGCAATTTTTTCTGTTGTCATTGTTTTTAGCTCGCTGTAGGGAGTTTTGAGGAGAATTTCCATTTCAGGCCTTGTAGAAGTTACAAGATTTTGATACTCTGCAGCAACATTTTTTGTTGCAACACCTTTGCCAAGAATCATCGCAATTATATCTGACAGCGGAATTAATTTTGTATAAGGCACAGCGTTTTTAGGCTTGAACCCTTTAGGCCTGTCTGCAAGTTCTTCAATTCTGTCCCAGACGCCGATTATTAGCAGCTTTCCGCATTTTGGGCAGATTCCCTTGTATCTTTTAGCTTCTGCAGGAGTCATCCATATTTCGCAGTTTCTGTGGCCGTCAGCATGATATTTCCCATAGGCAGGGTCAACTTCAATTGTTTTTTTAAGTCCTTTTCCGGTTCTTATTGCCTTGAGAATTTTGATGTAATCCGGACTGTCCATTTCAAAGACAGTTGCTTCCCTTCCAATTCTCCATGGCCAAAACGAATGAAGATCAGAAAAGCTTACCAGATTGTATTTGTCTAGCTTGCTAATTCTCCAGTTCATTGGAGGGTCGCTGCTAAGCCCGGTTTCAATTGCATGGATGTGTTTTGCTTTTTCTTTAAAGCATTCTTCAACAGAGTTAAACCCTGATTTTGAGCCTAAAAGACCGAACCATGGGGTCCACACATGCGCTGGTATTACTTCAATATTTTTTGATATTTCCCTAAGGGATTCAACAAACTCAATGCTTGTCAGGTTGAAAATAGGCCTCCCATCATAGTCTGTTCTTCCCTTTGTTTCAAGGAATTCTTTTATTTGCTGGGCAACTTCAAGTGAAGGAGCCAGAACAACATGGTGCACTCTTCTTCCTTTTTTCCCTTGCGTATATACAAGTGAAATCTCTGTTTGAAAAAGAAATGGGAATCCGTTTTTTGTGTAATATATTCCTTTGTTTTCAGTTGGGAGCTCTTTTTCCAGATGCTTAATCCATTTAGGGTGGGTAAAATCGCCTGTCCCAAGAAGGTTTATGCCTTTTATTTTGGCGTATTTCTCAAGTTTGGAGATTGTAATATTTTTTGAAGTTCCTCTTGAGTATTTCCCATGGATGTGAAGATCTGCTACAATGTCCATGATTCTTGGGCTGAGAGTATATTATATAAACATTTCTGTAAAGGGTTAGGGATTAGTGCACTCAAAATTCATATGAACCAAAACATATTTATACCAATATTCCAACTCTATTTTTATGATAGGGCTTGCAATGATATTGCTGACAATTTGGATTATTCTTGCAGTGTCAGCTATACCCTTGCTTATATCAGTTAGGATGATGGGTGGAGAAGCATCATTCTTCAAAGTAATACTGGCAAATCTTCTTGTAGGGATTGTTGGAGTAGTTATATATTATCAGTTCCCTGTGTTTGCAGGAATAATAACACTGCTTGCGCTGCTGTTTATTTACAGCATCATGTTTAAGATTTCAATTTTCAAGGCTTTTTTTGCATGGGTTCTGCAGGGAATAATAGCATTTTTGCTTTTGATGATAGCCATTTTTCTGATTGGCGTGCCAATAGGAATACCTGTTGCTTAAGATGAAAAAAGGGAAAAAGAGGTCAAGGATAAAGAGCAAGTTAGACGGGCATAGAAAGAAGCTCAAGAAGCATGCCAAAACAATAAAGAGGAAGGCAAAGACGCAAGCAACAGACATGCTTTACAGGGTTTTTTTCAAATCATGCTATTTAATCGGGCTTTCATTCCTTATACCTTTTGCAATTACATACGCCCTGCCTTCAGAATCTGGAGAGATATGGTACAGTCTTCCATTGTTATTCTTTTTTGTTTCACTCCTGCTTGTGCTTTTGTCTTTTTACGGGCTTTTTTGGAAGCATAAACATCTTGGGAAAACCTTCAAGAGCATTGGATTTATGTCTTTGGTACCAGGGCTTTTAGCAGCATTTGTATCCACAATTGGCAAGCAGAAGCTTGTTAGCGCAGTACTTTCGCTTCATGCAGGAGAAACAACAGCCAGAATTTTGGGTGTATACATAGACCGGACAACGCCAAAGCTAAAGGTTTTGGTTTTCAGTTATATAGTAATCGGGCTTTTTTTCTATTGGATTGGGACAAAACTCAAGGAATAGCATATCATTTAAAAACTGTTTTCTGCAGAACAATAAACATTATATATTAGTAGCGACTTTCAAATAGTGAAAATGGATAATACAATAAGTCAAAGCCTGGATATAGGCGAGGATTTAAAGAAGACGGAAGGTGATGCTAATATGGCCAAAAAAGAAAAAAAGGAAGCTAAAAAAGAAAAGGAAATGGAAGAAGACGATGACTTTGATTTTGATGACGATGATGATACAGAGCCAAGACCTCTGACCAGCTATTTGGGATGGCTTTTCATACTGCTGATAATATTTGTAGTATGCATTTGGCTTTTCACAAGCTGGAAAATATGCGTTCAGTTCTAATTTTTTTCTTTTATTTTTTTTGTTTTTATATTACCAGCTTGTAGTTTTTGGTTCTTAGTTTTAGATTAGAATTTTTTGAGATTAAATGATTAAAATAAAAAGAAAAAAATAAAGCAAGAATTATTATTTCTTTTTTTCAGCAGGTTTTGCTTCTGCAGCCGGAGCATCTCCTTCGCCTTCTGCTTTTGCAGCGCCGAGCTTTTCCTTGCCTTCCTTTAGAACCTTAAGGTTAATCTGGGAAATAAGTGCAGTTATTGTGTTTCCTCTTACTGCCTTTCTTGTTTTGATTCCCTTTCCCCGTTTTTTCAGGCCAATTCCTTTTACAGCAAGTATTTTTTTTCTTGCTGTTCCCTGAACATCTTTTCTCATAGGAAAACCGCAATTGTCACTTCCACCTGTTATTTCCAATTCGTATCCAGCGAGGCCGCAATCGTCCCCGTTGATTTTGTCGCCTATCTTTTTTTGCAAAAAGACTTTTGCGTCAGCTTCCTTAACTTCTTTCTGTGTGCACTTTCCTTCTTTTGTTCCTATTACCAGTTTAAATTCAGCCATTTTTTTAACTCCCCGAGCCATGCTTTGTCTGATGACTCAGCTAAGAATAAAGAAGGTGATTTGAGGGTTGTTTAAATAGTTTTGGGAGGTTGGGCTTTTTCAGAAAAGTTTATATACCTATCAGCACCAAATTAGGTTATGGCTGAATCAGGCGAAGCCCAAAAAGAGGATGGTTCTTACATTGTTCCAAGGTTTAATACAGTTTATAATCTTGCTATGCAGCAGTTAAGGTTTAAGGATATGAAAAGCGCAAAGCAGTCATATTCCAGAATGCTGCAGCTTTACAGTGAACTGTCAAATGAAAATGTTTCTTACATAGACAGGCAGGATGCTTATCAAAAACTAAGGACAATTCACCAGCATATGTACAGGCCTGAAGGAGCAATTACATTTGGAAATGTGATAATTCCAATTACTCTTGTTGTTATAGTCCTGTTGATAGTGTTTTTTGTAAAGCCTCAGCTTGTAGGCGTTACAGGATTTTTTACAGCAGACACAAACACTCCGCCAGTATGGGATTCTTATGTTGATGAATTTCGAATCAGCGGAACTACAGAAATAGATTTCAGCAAGTATTTTTCTGATGCTGATGGCGATAAATTAACATACATTTCAACAGGGGCAAGCAATTTGGCAGTAGTGATTTCAGAGAATATTGCTTCAATAACTCCTGAAGAAGGCATTAAAGGTACAAGGTTTCTTACGTTTGCCGCAGCTGATTCAACAATGTCTGCAAAAAAGCGCGTGAAAATTATAATTGAATAATTTTTTTGCTACCAAAAGGGTGTGATAGATTTTTTCTGAATATCAGATTTTTTATGGCAAAGTTTATAAAGTGAAACTTCTAAAATTAGAGTTAGAGCTGTTACATTGAGATATCGTGGGGTTGGTGATAGAACAAAGTACACAGTACCTAGTTGGTGCATAGTACATTGTCTATTTTCTCATGATATTGAGTAGCTACTAAAAGGGGTTGGTACTTATTTCAGTAGCAAAAAAGAGAGATAGAGCTATAAGCATACACATTGGTGAATCCGTTTCTGTAAAGAGCAGAAGCCCATCCTTATTTACAATCTTTTCTTTCATAATTATCTCAATAGGAATAATTCTTCTAATAAAACCAGGAATTACAGGACTCGTTGGATATGAGCATGGTGTTTCTGAAACACTAACCCTAAGCTTCAGTAACAGCTTTACCCATGCAATTGAGCTTCAGGGAGTTCCTGCTTCTTTGGTTTTGTCTGGAAATATTGAAGGAAACGGAACTGCCCAAGTGTATCTTGAGGCAGGAAATGAAAAATATTTGATAGCAGATGTCAGTGGAGGAGGCGGAATTCTGGAGTTTGAAGGCATCTGCATTGAAACATGCAATATCACCAACTTCAACGAAACATATGTTCGACTTTCTGTAGATGTTGAGGATTCTGTACTTAATCTCACAGAACTGGCATATTATCTTGCATTCAAAGAGGCGGAAGTTCTAGATGAAGGTGTAGCAGCTCTAAACCAACCCCTTTACTGGAACTCCCCTCTTTCTTTATTTGAGATAGAAGGTGATGCGAGAATTAATTTGGATGAATACTTTGAAAGCGATTCAGGGCTTTCAATAAGTTATCTACATACTTCTGCTGAAAATTTGTATATAACACTTGAAGGCAGCGAACTTGTGATAATACCTGAAGATGGTTTTAGCGGAGAAAGGAAAATAACAGTAATTGCTCATGATGGAA
>CAZLVM010000042.1:0-6712 GCA_964562875.1 uncultured Methanosarcinales archaeon
CATCTGGTGTAGATTTAAATTTTAAAGAGCTTGAGAAAAGTATGTTTTTGGCAGAGAAGCACAAGGACAAAAAAATGTATGATAATTTCATAAATATAATTCAACAAAAGCCGAGAGAAGATAAAAAAGTGGAAGCTGCCCAGCCGGCGCAGAAAACTGAAGAAGGGCAGGAAGAAAAAAGTGATGGTATTAAGATTGTTTTTTCATACAAAGAAGAAAAAAAGAAAAGGGAGATACAGGATTTTGTTGCATTCTTCAATGCAAGATATGTTTCTATAGAAAAAATATTGCAGGGAAGAAAGGAACTGCAGAATATGACTTCAATTGCAAGAGTAAAGGCAAAAAAGGATAGGGAATCGCTTTCAATAATTGGTATTGTGTATGACAAGGCAATGACCAAAAACCAGAATATAATGTTGACTGTTGAAGATCCAACAGGAAGCATAAAAGTGCTTGTAAACAAAAACAAGCCAGAACTTTACACTGCTGCAAAAGATATTGTTCTTGATGAAATTATTGGAATAACTGGTGTCAATGGAGATAACATAGTTTTTGCAAACAATTTGGTATGGCCGGATATTGCAATGAAGGAAATGAAAAAATCTAATGATGAGGCATATGCAATATTTCTTTCAGACATCCATGTAGGTTCAAACACATTTCTTGAGGATGATTTCAGGAAGTTCTTGAAATGGATTAGAGGGGAAATGGGTAATGAACAGCAAAAATCAATTGCATCAAAGGTAAAATATATTTTCATAATAGGAGATCTTGTTGATGGTGTGGGTATTTACCCTGGTCAGGAAAAAGAGCTGATAATAGATGATATTTACAAGCAGTATGAGGCCTGTGCAAATCTTCTTAGTGAGATTCCAACAAGAATAAAACTGATTATTTGTCCCGGAAACCACGATGCCATGAGGATTGCAGAGCCCCAGCCAGAGCTCTATAAGGATTTAGCAAAGCCAATTTGGGATTTGAGCAATGTTGTGATGGTCACAAACCCTGCTATTGTGAATGTGCACTCATCAGTTGACTTTTCAGGTTTTGATGTTCTTCTTTACCATGGGTATTCATTTGATTATTATGCTGCAAATGTTGAAAGCATAAGGAATGGAGGGGGATATGACCGGGCAGATCTTATAATGAAGTTTTTGCTGCAGAGAAGGCACCTTGCCCCAACCCATAAATCAACCCTTTACATTCCAGATTCAAAAAAGGATTCGCTTGTGATAGAAAAAATGCCTGACTTCTTTGCAACAGGCCATATTCATAAGACAGCTGTTGAACACTACAGGAATATTACAATGATCTGCGGAAGCTGCTGGCAGTCAAAGACAGCTTTCCAGGAAAAGGTAGGGCACCATCCAGAGCCTTGTAGGGTTCCTATTGTAAACTTAAAGACAAGAGATGTAAAAATATTAAATTTTTCATGAGATAAAAAATGACAGAAGAAAAGCAATTTAGCGAGAAGACAGGGAAATACTTCGAAGAAATAGATAAGAAAATAGCAGAGGCCTATGCTGTTGCAGGAGCTGCAAGAAAAAAGGGTCTTGACCCAGAGGAAAAGGTAGAAATACCTCTTGTCAAGGACATGGCTGAAAGGGTTGAGGGATTGATTTCTGTTGTTGCTCCTCAGATAATAGGCAGCGGGATTTCAAAGAGAATCAAGCAGCTTGAGGGAGAGTACGGTTCTCTTGACTGGAGAATTGCACTTACAATATCCCTTGAGGTTGCCCAGGAAAAATTCTGCAAGTTTAAGGACAAGAAAGAGGCAATGGAGATGGGTATTAGAACTGGTATGGCTTACCTAACAATGGGTGTTGTCGCAAGCCCTCTTGAGGGATTTGTAGAGCTCAGGATAAAACAAAGAAGGGATGGAAAGGAATTTGTGGCAGCAAGCTTTGCAGGTCCAATCAGGAGTGCGGGAGGAACAGCTGAGGCTGTTTCAACAATCATAGTTGATTATGTAAGAAAAAATATGGGTTATGAGGCGTATGACCCTGATGAAAAGGAAGTTAAGAGAATGGTAACTGAGCTTTATGATTATCATGAAAGAATTACAAATCTTCAGTATCTCCCAAGCGGGGAGGAGATTGAGTTTCTGTCAAAACATTTTCCAATCCAGATTGATGGGGAGCCTTCTGAAAAGATTGAGGTTTCAAACTACAAAGATCTTGACAGAGTTGCAACAAACACTATAAGAAATGGGGTTTGCCTTGTGCTTGGGGAAGGTGTTGCCCAAAAAGCCCCGAAGGTATGGAAGCAGCTTGCAAAATGGGGCAAGGAATTTGGGCTTGAGCACTGGAACTTTCTTGGAGAGTTTGTGGATTTGCAGAAAAAAATTAAGTCAAAGGGTACTGCTACAAATGAAAACCAGCCAAAAGTTTCCCCAGATCATACTTTTATCAAGGATATTGTTGCAGGAAGGCCGGTTTTTACCCATCCAATGAGAAACGGAGGATTTAGGCTTAGGTATGGCCGGTCAAGAACAAGCGGGTATTCTGCCGCTTCAGTAAATTCTGCAACAATGGAAATTCTCAACAGGTATGTTGCAACCGGCACGCAATTAAAAGTTGAAAGGCCTGGAAAGGCTGCGTCAGTCACAACCTGCTCAAATGTTGAGGGTCCGATTGTAAAGCTTGAGGATGGTTCAGTGGTTAAAGTAAATAATTTGAGGGATGCAAAGGAGTGCAGGCCAAAAGTTGTGGAAATACTTTTCCTGGGGGATATACTGTTTAATTATGGTGATTTTTTAAATAGGGCTCATGTGCTTGTTCCTCCTGGGTACTGCCAGGAGTGGTGGGTTCTTGAGTTGGAGAAAGCAACTGTAGGGCTTTTTGGGTCATTGGATATAGACAAGCTTTCAGAGTTTGTTGATATTCCTTCTGAAAAGCTAAGCAAAATTATCAGCGAGCCATTAAGCACAAAAATTAGTGCGGATACAGCGCTTTCATTGTCAAAAAAGCTTGGGATTCCAATGCATCCAGACTATACTTACCATTGGAGTGCTGTAAGCCCTGAGCAGATAATAGAGCTTGTTGAATGGTGTAGAAAGGCAAATGTGATAAGGGAGCAGGGGGAAATAGAAAAGATTATTTTTCCAATAGTTGGGGCAAAAAGGGTTTTGGAGCTTATTGGAATGCCGCATTCTGTTGTAAACAATGAATATGTTGTTCTTGACAGGAATCATTCCAGGGTTTTCTTTGAGTGTTTTGGATTTGAAAAAGGTTTTGACAGTGTAAAAAAAATAGTTGAAGAAAAAAAAGATTCTCCGCAGACAGAAATAATAAATGCAATATCTTCAGTAAAGACTCGGGATAAATCAGGTCTTTTTGTTGGGGCAAGAATGGGGAGGCCTGAGAAGGCAAAGCAAAGAAAGCTTACTGGAAGCCCGCAGGTTCTTTTTCCTGTTGGGGATGAAGGGGGGAGGTTTAGATGTTTTCAAAGTGCGCTGGAAGAAGGTAAAATTAAATCAAACTTTCCAATTTTCAAATGCCCAAACTGTAATGAAACAACAGTTTATCATGTGTGTGATAAGTGCGGGAAAAAGGCAACCCGGGCTTATTTTTGTAAAATCTGCGGGGTAATAGACACCCCTGAATGCAAGGCTCACGGGCCTGCTTACTCAAGCAGGGAAACAGAGATTGACATAATTAGGTATTTTAAGTCTGCACTAAAAATGCTCAATCTAAAGGTATATCCTGATTTGATAAAAGGAGTAAAGGGAACAAGCAACAAGGACCACACTCCTGAGCATCTTGCAAAGGGAATTCTTAGGGCAAAGCACAGTATTTATGTTAACAAAGACGGCTCTACAAGGTATGACATGACTCAGCTTCCAATAACCCATTTTAAGCAGTGTGAAATTGAAACATCAATAGAAAAGCTGAAAGAGATGGGTTATACTACAGATGTGCATGGAAAAGAGCTTAAGGAGCCTGACCAGATTCTTGAGATAAAGCCCCAGGACATAATACTCCCTGAATGCGACGAGTCCCCTGATGAGGGTGCTGGAGAGGTTCTTTTGAGGGTGACAAAATTTATTGATGAGATGCTTTCTTCAATGTACGGCTTAAAGCCTTTTTACAATCTTAAGTCAAGGGCAGACCTCGCAGGCCATCTTGTTCTTTGCCTGGCGCCTCATACAAGCGCAGCTATTGTTTCAAGGATTATAGGTTTTTCAAAGACACAGGGGTTTTTGGCTCACCCTCTTATACATGCTGCAACAAGAAGGGATTGTGATGGGGATGAAGCTTGTGTAACAATGATTCTTGACACACTGATTAATTTTTCAAGGCACTATCTTCCGGCGCACAGGGGGAGCACTCAGGATGCCCCGCTTGTATTAACTTCAAGGCTTGTGCCGTCTGAAGTTGATGATATGGTTTTTGATATTGATACTGTATGGAGATATCCTCTTGAGTTTTATGAGGCCTGTCTTGAGTACAAAAAACCGTGGGATGTGCCTATTGACACTATTGGAAAGTTTTTGAACACTCCTAGGCAGTATGAGGGGATGGGATTTACGCATGATACAAAGAACATAAACGATACAGTCAGATGTTCAGCGTACAAAACTCTTCCAAGCATGGAGGAAAAGCTTAGGGGTCAGATGGACATCGCAGAGAAGGTGCGGGCTGTTGATACTTCTGATGTGGCAAAGCTTGTGATTGAAAAGCATTTTCTTAAGGACACAAAGGGTAATTTGAGAAAGTTTAGCATGCAGCAGTTTCGCTGTGTTAATTGCAACGCAAAATATAGGCGTCCTCCTCTAATTGGCAAGTGCACAAGCTGCAATGGGGGGAAAATAATTTTTACAATTTCAGAAGGTTCTGTGGTAAAATATCTTGGCCCTGCGCTAAGCCTTGCGAAAAAGTACAATCTTCCGGCGTATCTTCAACAGACTTTAATCCTGCTCAAGAGAAGAATTGAGGATGTCTTCGGCAAGGACAAGGAAAAGCAGGAAGGATTAGGTAAGTGGTTTGGTTAGCTGCCATGCCCAATTATGACCTGCGCATAAGGTATGCCTGCAATCTTTTTTACATGCCCTTCTTCAATAAGTTCTTCTTTTATTGCACATTTGACTGACTTTTCTCCTACAAGATTAATAACGTCAGAATTTCTCATCATATCTCCTGCGTGCATGTCGTCTGTTTCTTCGCCTGCGTAGAAATCTGAGGTAAGGTCAAGCTGAAGATTTCCTTCTTCAAACTTTTTCCCGGCAAGTTCTGTGTCGCATACTGCTGCAACACTTTGCCCTTCTTGGTTTTTGTGTAATTTGACGAGCATTTTGAGTTTAAAACGTATTTCCTGTTTTTAAATTTTTGACTTAACAGGTTTTTTTGTGCTGCATGCAAGGCATTTAAGAAATGAAAGCTCTCCTTCTTTTATTATCTGAGTGTCGGGCTTTCCGCACACAGAGCATAGCACAAACTCTTCTGCATACTGCCTGATTTTTTCATTGATTTTTGATGCAGGAACCTTTGTTCCAAGGAGAAGGTTGCTGCCCCTCATTACTCCAGGGGTTGCAAGCTCTTTAAGTGTGTATTTTAGAAGATGGTCAACCGGCCTTCTTAGGGTTGCGGCAATCTGGGCAAAGTTGCTTATGATTGTCCTGTTCCCTTGTATATGCCCTTTGACTTTCGGGATTTCAAACCTTTCCTTTTCAAAAACAGATTCCGGAAGTTCTTTCCTTGCTTTCTTAAGGAGTTCTGCGTAGCTCATAGACATAAAAAACCTTGTTATGTTTATAAAGTTAATTGTTAATCGTTAAATATATAAACAGAAATAGCGCAAGCTTGATTATGGTTATAGAGTCTTTGATAAATCCATTTACTGCAAAGAAAAAGCCTTGGAACCTTTTTTTCTTTGGTTTTTTTTATACTACAATTGCTCTTCTTATTTCCCACTGGGTTTTTGAGGAATATGCAAGCTTGATAATGATTTTTCTCACGGTTTTTGCTACTGTGCCTCTTCTTTACAAGACATTAAAGATGGAGGAGGAGGCAGATCTTGAGACAGAGTATGAGTCAAAAAGGCTTTTTGAGCATTTTAAGGCGTTGTCATTTCTAATATTTCTTTTCATGGGCATGGTTGCTGCTTTTTCAATTTGGTATGTTGTACTTCCAACTTCAATATCCACAAATCTTTTTAGGGTTCAAACCCAGATGATTTCAAGCATTAATCAGCAGATAACTGGGCAGGTAACTAGTGGGACTATACTTTCCAGGATTTTCATGAATAATATCAAAGTGATGATTTTTTGCATTCTTTTTTCGTTTATCTACGGTGCCGGTGCAATATTTATTCTTGCATGGAACGCTTCAGTAATAGGGGCTGCGTTGGGGAATTTTGTAAGGTCAAATCTGTCTACATATTCTGCTTCGCTGGGGCTTGGAAAATTTTCAGCGTATTTTTACACAATGTCGATGGGCATTGCAAGATACTTTATTCATGGCATACCTGAAATACTGGCTTATTTCATTGCAGCGCTCGCAGGGGGCATAATCTCTGTTGCTGTAATAAACCAGGCATACTCAACAAAAAAGTTTGAGAAAATCCTTTTGGATGCATCCAATTTGATTATAATAGCAATTAGCGTTCTTTTCATCGCAGCATTGCTTGAAGTTTATGTTACTCCTTTGTTCTTTTAGCCAACGCACTTAAGGCAAAATTCAATCAATACACATGTCAGCTGACAAGAGGGTTG
>CAZLVM010000043.1:0-6638 GCA_964562875.1 uncultured Methanosarcinales archaeon
CTTTTCTGATTTGTAAATACTAAGTATTACTACAAAAAGCTCAAGCATTATAGGTCCTACTATAAATCCTATAAACCCAAACACATACATCCCGCCCAAAGCCCCGACCAGGACAAGCAAAGGATGCATCCCGGATTTCTTGCCTATTATGAAAGGCCTCACTACATTGTCTATGGATGAAACGATAATCGCGCAGTAAATCATAAGCCCAAGCCCATTCCAAACAAGAAAATTGTTCCCTGTGCTAAGCCCTCCAAGAATCATTGAAATTGAAACTGGAATCCATACAATGGCTGTTCCAAGAAATGGCAGCAATGCTGTAATCATAATTATCATTGAAAGCATAAGCACAGATGGCAGCCCAAAAATCCAGAACCCTATTCCTGCAGCCACGCCTTGCACAAACGCAACAAGTATTGTTCCGTAAATTACTGCAAAAGTCATCTCTGAAAGGCTGCTGATTATTTTTTTCTTGTGGGACTGTTTTATTGGAAGTACGCATGCTATAAGGTTTACAAAATATTTTCCATCTCTTAAAAGATAGAACATTGCAAAAAATGTTATGAATACCTGAAGTATTATAGTAGGTATTGCAAATATAAGCCCTGATGCCTTCTGTGAGAAAAACAATGACATTTCCTTCATCGCATCCTCGAGATGAAACCTCACCTTGGGCTCGGTCATCAGCTCGCTGAAATATTTTGAATATCTGCATATTGCCCCGTCATCCCCGTTGCATCCTGCTCCAAGAATATCTCCTGTAATCAGCTTCTGCTTGCCCCTTATGTAAAGGTATTCTGATTCCTGCGCAGCTTCATTAATAATAAATGCTGAAGGGACTGTTATAAGAAATATTACTATTACAGATACGATAAACGCAGACAGGTTTTTCCCTTTTGTTTTTACAAGCAAAAACTCATATACTGGATGGAAAAGGTATGCAAGAACTGCTGCTGTCAGCAAAGCTCCAAGAAAAGGTCTTATTATAAGAAAAACAATATAGATTATTACCAGGAAGAAAGCTACAAAGAAATACTTAGTTGTATTATCCTGGTTTTTCATCTTCCCTCTTTTTTTAATGGACCCGCCCGGATTTGAACCGGGGATCTCCTCGACGTCAACGAGACGTCATAGCCGCTAGACCACGGGTCCGTGCGTCTAATGTGTGAATAGACAGGAGAAACTTAAAAAGGTTTCTACTGTATTTAGGTAATAATTGACATTCCGCCATTAAACAGGAAATATGTTGCAGCGCAGATGACTGCAAATACAAGAACCTCTATGAGTATCCGTTCCCATACTTTTACAACATCAGGAAGGAAAAAATCAATAATAATTATCTCAACAAATGCTGCAAAATAAATTAACAGAGCTATGCCCAGCACAGCAAGCATTGGACCTGGAAAATACGCATTGATTACTGCCTTGTTTGCATAGAGAAGAAAAACAGAATATGACACTAAACCCAAAAGAAAAATCCTCCAAACCCATACGTGATGCTTTCGTTCAGGAACCCTATTGTCAATGTTTATGAATTTCTTAACTGCAATGTGAGTGGTAAGAAAAAGAGTCCCCCCTACAACAATAAGAACCAATAGCAGTATTCCAAAGACATATTCTATCATTTTCAACAGTTAGAGCAGCTGGCTTTGCAGGAAACAGATTTTACCTTTGATGAGGGTATATCAATCCGTTCTATAACCCATGCCTGGTCTTTTGCAGATATATCCCCTGCTTCATAGTTCCAAACCTTTATTGTTTCGCCGTTGCTTACTATATCGCACACTACCATAACATCTCTTGCATAGGCATTGCCATAATTCGTAACATGACCCCTCATCATTACAAAGTTTTCCTGGGTTCCGTAAGTTTCATCATATATTGAATGAAATCCTAACTCCGGGCTTGCCGCAAAATTAATATTGCCTGTATAATAGCCATAGCCTATAAACCCTATAAGCGCAAGTATGATTATTATTTCCCAAGTCTCCAGAAGCCAATTCCTTGCCTTTATCCAGTGCATAGCATAAATCTCTGGATTTAGATATATAAATGTTTATGTTTAATTAACGAAAAGTTTATATTGTAATTGACAAAACAAATATGCATGGCTAAAAAAACTCATAAAAAGGCTCTTGATGATTTTCTGACTATGGACAAGACTGACCTGGATTATGGGGATTTAAGCACTGCAGACAGCGAGGATGTAGTGAAAGCTTATGAACTGCACCATTCAAAAGAAGCTGATATTGGTCATACAGGGCTTGAAACTCACCTAATGATGGAGCTGCATGGAAAAGTAAAAGATGTTCTCGGTGGAGAAATAAACTTCCAGCATATTGATAACGAGCAGGAAAGAAAAACAGCTGCAGGAAAGTTTGCAGATGAAATGATGATGTTCTCTCTCAAAAAATATTATGTTCATTCAGGAATGACTGAACAGGAAGCAGAAAAGACTGCAAAAGTTGTTTTGAAAGACGATAAGCATGCCGCAATGTGGCACAAAAAAGTTTTTGGCGCTGGCGGCAAGCAGGGATTTATTGATTCTATCTCAAACTTCGGAGGAAATTTAAGGGATTTTATACATCCTAGTAATGCCGAAATATACAAAGAAGTTTACAAACCTTTCATTGATGAGGCAAATCCTTACGACTTCAGAAAGGAACAGCTTAGGATGGAAGTAGCAAGACCTACAAGAAATGATGCGATTGACAAATATTTCAAGAAAATTTTAGGCAATGACGCTGAAGGTTTTGAAATTTACGATGACACGCATAGAGGATTTTTGATGGATCTTACGACAGGAGTCAAAAAAGGAGTCTCTCTTTCAAAAGAGATAATTGCAAAATACGAAGAACAGCACATGAAACAGCTAAAGAAAGCAATGTTCAAGAAAATACCTGACAAATACAAAAAATAATTATCTTATCATATTTCTTAGGATTTTTACCATACCTTGTTTATGCCCTTCTCCATATGGCACTCTAAAAGCATATCTTCCTTCTTCAACCTGTGATAAACAGCATATGGGCAGCCTTCTTCCAAAATCCTGCCTTAAATTGCAGACAACTCCTTTAACTGATGTAATGACTCTTTTTCCTGCATCATCCCTTTCAAGAACAAACTGTCTTCCTGTTCCATCTTCATTTACAACATTAACTCTAACTCCTTCACCTTCTTCTCTTAATTCATACTCCCCTCTTAGGGGGATTTCATCAAACATTGGAGCATAAGCATGGGCAAGCGCCTCAAGATGGACTTCTTCTTTTGGCCTCCAGATTTTTTTAAGAATGTTAACACCATCTTCTTCCAAATACGGATCCAGCCTAAGAAGCCTTGAAGTTGCAAATGTAAAAGCAGGCCTTGCAGCCCATTCAACTTCATACCTGGAATCTCTTTTATCAAAACCATATGACTCGACCTCTGCAACCAGCGGAGAACTTATGTCAACAACACCATGATTGCCTGAAAAATCACTGTCAGAATATTTCATTGTGGCTATAACCCTAAACGTTGACATGTGAATGGCTTTTGCAACTTTCTCAAGCTCTGAATCAGAAAGATGTTTTCCTGCTCTGTGCCTTGCAATCAGCTTGATTGCTGCTTCTTTTTGAGAATCTAATCCATCAAAGAACTTGTCAATCCAATTTTGGTTTTTAGTATCTTGCGCCATACTAAAAACAAAAGTAGGTAAAGTAAACTATAAAAGTATTATTGTAATTGAAAATATCTTTTCATAGACTAGCATTTAATGAATCCCTTATGAATTTTCTGTCCATATTATTTAATCTTGTTCCCGTCGCTACCTTTGCCCACACATCCGGGTTATAAAACCTAACAGAGTCTGCTATATTCCTCACTTCCTGATAAAGATCAGGAGTTCCAAAAGGCATAAAAACATCTGATATGTTGTCAGACCCTAATCTTACCGTAACACCCGCCTCCATCATTTCTAGCACTCTTGCGACGCTGTTATGAGTTGGCGCCTGCAGATGTCTTAATTGTTTCATGGATATTGCAGCAGAAGGGCAGCATATCACTCCAATATTGTATTTGACTAAACCTTCTAACAGTCTGTTAAACCTCCCATCATCATAAGCAGACGGAGATATTGAATGAACTGCCCATACAGAAGGAATGCCCTCATCAATTTTAGGAGAGCCAAGCCACCTCACCGCTTCAACCAAGGTTTCTGTTCCGTCTTCATTGGGGTCATTCCTTTGGTCAAGTTGCAGATGAATTGGTTTTCCTAATTCATGCGCTAATCTAAAAATTCTTTTCATATGTTCATCATAGCCAATATGTCCTGGCTTAACGTCCCGTTCAGGAAGACTCCCAATATAATCTCCTTGCTTCGCAGCTTCCTCAAAAATCTTCCATCTTTGGGGTTCAGAATCCTTGAATCCGAATATTCCGTATGCGCCTATCCTTAAATCAATCCTTCCTTCGAATTCTTTTTTTAGGCTCATGGCAATTCCAAACGCAGTTAATCCAACATTGTCTGCTGTTGTATCAATAAAAGAATGTGCTTCCCGGGTGTTCAATGTTATCAGTTTTTCTATAACATTCCTCATCCTTTTTTCTAAATCTTCTGTTTGGTACGCCAATCCTCTGTGAAGCTCTCCAGTCAAATCCTGCTTAACAGCTAATGGATAGCTCGATGCTTCAAAAGGGTCCATGCTTGCATGCTCAAGATATTTTTTTTCAAGAGTATTTGCCCTGTCCAGATGCAAATGCGCATTGATGTATCCGCCGTGTAATCTGACTTTTTCAGCGAATGTTGTCTCAGAACTGGTTTGGTTTTGTGTTTTAGGTTTCATCCTAAAAAAATAAGATAGATAGAAGCTCCTATTTATCTTTTATTGTGATTCAGTAGTTATATCGACGAGAAATTGAAAGGGTACCCCTGTCTGACATCAATTATGGCATAAAGAGTATAAATATTTTTAGGTTTTGCGGGGCATCTTTCCAAAATCCTTTTCAAAATGCTGGCCATTAATTTCTTTGATTGGATAAACATTTTTGAGGTATGTCCTGTGCACCTCAACATCGTGGATTCCATTTATAGAAAGATAGTCAAAAACATCTTGTGCAATACCCTCAACAATTCCCAAGGCATGTTTAACCCAAAGATGAGGATTGCATCGGTCTATATCATCGTCTTTTCCTAAGACAGAAACCTTCTTCAGCCTTACAGAATAATTGCCCACAATAAGCTCAACATATGCATCTTCACCAGATTCCGGTCTCCAGGGCGTTTTCCCCCTGAATCTCCATACATAGTTGACTGTTACTTGCTTTTGGACTTCTTTTTTCTTGCCGCTCTTTTTGGATTCATTTTCTGGAACAGGCCTCATGCCGTTTATAGCTGACTCTAAACCTCCAACATTTATTCTTTTTCCAACATAGGATACTCTGTCTGCTGTCTTTTCTGCTTCTGTTTTCCCTTCCATCAATTCACCATCATCTATGCCCCATTTATATAGAGTGCATTAAAAAAGCTTATGGGTTTTACCACTAAATCAAAAGAAAAAAATAAGCCTCCGACGGGAACCGGCAGTCAGCACCATGGCAAGCCATGGTTCCGACACCTCCTGAGGATTTGTTCGCTATGCTCACAAATCAAAAAAAAAATAAGCCTCCGACGGGAACTGCACCCGTGATCTCTGCCTTTCTGGATAGATTATACCAAGGCAGCGCAATAGCTACTATGCTACGGAGGCATAAGCTCTAGGAAACCCGAACCATATTTAAATGTTTTTGTGAATAAAAAAGTAAATTAATATATCTCGCTGCATTTACTGCTTTCATGAACATACTCTGCCCTTTGAACAGCTCTGAAGAGGTAAAACCTCTTGTTGAGGCAGGTGCAGACATATTCTATGCAGGACTGAACAGCAAAGACATGCTCCCTGTAAAAATTGCAGAAAAAGGGATGCTCGCAAACTGCAGGTTTTATGACTCTCAAAATTTCAGCTCAAAAGAGGATTTAGCAAAAGCAGTAAAGGAAATACATTCTTTGGGAAAACAAATTTATTTTGCAATAAACGCAAATGTATACTCTGAAGAGCAGATTGCCCCTATTCTTGATTTTGTCGAGTCAGCAAAGGAAATGGATGCATTCATTGTTTCTGACATAAATCTTATTCTTGAGCTAAAAAAAAGGTTTGAGAATATTAAAATCATCGCAAGCACCAGCGCACACATATTCAATAGCAATGCTGTTGGATTTTTCAGAAATCTTGGTGTTTCAGGAATGGTAATACCTCAGCATATGACTCTTGATGAAATTAGGGTGTTGGCATCTTCAAACAGTGATATAGAATTTGAAGCTTTCATAAAAAACGGCGGCTGCAACTTTAATCAGGGATTGTGCTTTTACAGCCATGACCTCCACATGCCTGAAGGAATTTACTCTGCATGCTGCAGTTTTTCCAAGGCAAGATTCTCTAAACTTTCAGCAAAAAAAGATGAAAAAATCCTTGAAATGTTTGGCAATCCAAAAATAAAGGCTGCATTGTGTGGAGCATGCGCAATACAAAAATTAAAGGATGCAGGTATCAAAAACCTAAAAATTGTAGGAAGGGGCCTGCCGCTTGACACCAAGATAGGTGATGTAAAGTTCATAAAATACGCCC
>CAZLVM010000044.1:0-6598 GCA_964562875.1 uncultured Methanosarcinales archaeon
AGTATCAATGTGCCCGAGATGCATGACTGGGATGAACTAAATTCCCAAGGCCTTGATTTTCCTGTGCAAGGTTTCAAACCTTAATCCAATTTTTTTCGCAGTTTTTGTAATGTTCATACTATTTTCAGAAAGAGCTTTTATTATGAACCTTTTCTCAAATTCATCCTCTGCTTCTTTCATAGTCATTGGAGCTTCAGGAAGCTCTTTTACAATGTCCTTTGAGATTGAAGGGGCTTCCCTGTACATTTTTTTTAGCTTGTCAGCCTTGATTATGCCCCGGTATCCCCATAAAGTTTGCTCAATTACATCTTTTACAGCAGCTTCCTTGACATAATCTGCCTCAAGAAGGTCTCCCTTAATTTGACTCATGTCAATCTTGAGCTGTTTTATCAGGCGGTGGATGCTTCTTCGGTCAATTTCTGACAGGTCAGCAACCTTTGATATGTTTCCAAGGTTTGTCTGAAGCATTTTTTCAAGATAGAATTTCTTGAATTTTTCTTTTGCCTTTTTGAACCCAATTTTTGTATCAATTTCAAGATCAAGGATAGGGCTTTTCGCAAGAGTGTATGATATGTCATGCTCTATTTTTGGGATTGTAACTCCTAAAAACTTGTTCATGGCATCATCTATTATTGGCTTCAGCTTTTTCTTCAATACATTTTCTAGGTCTTCATTTTCCATGATAACCCTTTATGAGTTATCCTTTATAAAGTTTATGACTTTTTTGTCCCACCACCTTTATAAATGCGTATTCCCTATATATACCCATGTGACAAAAATGTCATATTCATAAGGAGGAACAAAAAATGGCAAAAAAGAAAGCAAAATCAAAAAAGGAATCAGCAGCTCCATCATCAGACGCTGAAAAAATCGGCTTCCATAAGGGCGCTTTGACTACGCTTGCAAAGGAAAGAGAAGAAATGATGAAGATACTTACAATAGTAGAACAGCTTATGCAGATGCATATCAAGGCATTGAAAGAGCTGGGAATTGACCTCGCAGAAGAAGCAAAGAAGCTGCAGAACAAGAAAAAGCTTGAGGAAACACTGTAAAGATGAACTACTGCGGAAGCTGCGGAGGAGGGTATTCTGGCGGAGCTGGTTATTCAGCAAGCCCCCAATCAAGCTATTCCTCTTTGGAGCACGCAGTTTCAAATTACAGCAATTCTGTATCTGTTAATCATTCAAGGCAGGAAACAATTTTTGTTGAGGATATTCCAAGAAAGACTTATGCAAAGAAGGCGGGCAATTACAGTTCAGGGCTTTACCTAAGCTCAAAATACGAGCCAAGCTTTGCGCCTTCAGGATTTCTAACAGATATACTCACAGAGCATGTATCGTCTGATAACAACATAATGCCTTATGTGAGGCAGGCATTTGAGGCGACAACAGGAAATGAGTTTCCTTCTGACATAAAAATTAAAGTTATGAAAGAAGAAGAGATGAAAGAGATGCATGAACAGAACCACGGCTTTTGGGACAAAGGCATTCAGGGATTCTGCCTGAACAGGAAAGGCTTTGGCACAAGCTATATTTTTGTAAAAGAAAACAGGCTTGCAGAGCTAATGCTGACAATAGGCCACGAGATTGGGCATGTCATGTCATTGCCTCTTGAGAACAGCAGAGACGAAGAGTCAAAGGCGTTTGCATTTTCAATAGCCTGGATGGATGCAATCGTGAAAAGCAATATAGCCGGGCTTTCATCAGCGATAAATCCAAGACCCGCTAAGAACGGGCTGCACAATGTTGCGTTTGGGTTTGTAATGGACTTAATTAAGTCAGGAAGAAAGGCAATTGATGTTTACATGGAATTGGCAAAAAAGATGATTTCAATAGAGTCACTATTGCCTGAATATTAAGGAGGATAAAAAATGGCAAAAAAGAAACAGTCAAAAAAGAAAGAAGAGAAAAAAGATGCTCCGGCAATGCCGATGCTTCCAGCAAAGCCTGGGATGCCGCCTATTCCAAAAGAGGTGCAGGCAAAGTTAAAGGCAATCAAAGTCAAGCTTGACAAATTCACAAAGGAAATTACAAAAAAGTTTGATAAGTACATAATTGGAGTTTCACTACTGCCTCCTCCAAGACCAAAGGAAGGAGAAAAGGTTGACAAGGACAAGATTAACGTGCTTGTGCTTGTTGACGATACAGACAGCCAGAGAATGTCAAAGTTTGAGCTGAAAAACAAGCTAACTACAATAATTGACAAGCTTGCTCATGAAACAGACAAGAATTTGTTTCCTCAGGTTGTCATACTTTCAGAATTGTGGCAGTCATGCTATGACGGAAAATATGATGTGCTTAGGATGGTTGCAAGTTCAGCTCCAGTGTATGACACAGGAATGCTTTCAGCAATAAAGATTGCTGAAATCCACAAAGAAATGGTTTTGAAGAAGTTTGAAAAGTACATAGTGAGTTATGTGCTTGCAGGCTCTCTTGTTCAGGGAAGGGCAACAAAGACATCAGACATTGACGTATGGATTGTCATAGACGACACAGATGTCAAGAAGATGACAAGAGCAGAGCTCAAGGACAAGCTAAGAGCAATAATTATTGGAATGGGTCTTGAAGCCGGAGACATAACCGGAATAAAGAACAAGCTGAACATCCAGGTTTATATCCTGACAGATTTCTGGGACAGCCTGAAGGAAGCAAACCCAATAATCTTCACCCTTTTGAGGGATGGGGTGCCTTTTTACGACAGAGGAGTCTTTATGCCATGGAAGCTTTTGCTGAAAATGGGAAAGATAAAACCGTCTGCAGAGGCAATAGACATGTTCATGAACAGCGGAGAGCAGATGCTGAAAAGGGTCCACTTCAAATTAAAGGACATAGGCATGGAAGATATCTTCTATGCCCTGCTGACACCTTCGCAGGCAGCGCTTATGCTTTACGGCGTGCCCCCTCCAACACCGAGGGAGACGCCTGAAGTGATGAGAGAACTTTTTGTCAAGAAAGGCAAACTAATTGAGGACAAGTATGTTCAGATTCTTGAAAGGGTCATTGCTGTTCGAAAGGATATTGAGCATGGCACAAAGGACAAGTTCACAGGAAAAGAAGTGGACGAGCTGCTTAAGGATGCAGAAGAATATCTTGCTAGAATCAAAAAGCTGTTTGAGCAGATAGAAAAGACCAGAGAAGAGGATTCGCTTATAGGAACATACGACACCGTGATTACTGTAATCAGGGATATCCTGAAAATGGAAGGCAAAGAAAAGATTGCTGAGCAGGAAATCGTCAAGGTGTTCGAGGATGAACTTGTAACAAGCGGAAAGGTTCCTTCAAAATTCATAAGGTCCCTTAACTCTTTGGTAGCTGCAAAGAAAGACTACGAGGCAAAGAAGCTCACAAAGACAGAAGTCGGAAAAATAAGAAAAGAATCCGGAGAGCTGATAAGGTTTTTGGTTGAATATATGCAGAGAAAACGGGGAAAAGAGCTTGACCGGGTAAAGATAAAGGTCAAGTACGGCGAGAAGTACGGGGAAATCATGCTTCTTGGAAACACTGCATTTGTAATAGCTGATGTTGACAAGAAAGACAAGGAAATTCAGAAAGCAACCCTTAATCCCGACGGAAGCATAGGCCACCTTACAATGAGTACGCTTGAAGAGCTTGAGAAATATCTCGTAAAGATAAGGATTCCTGACCGGGTCTTTATCCATGAGCCAGTTTTTGAAAGTCTCAAGAAAATCTTCGGCAAGCACGTTGAAGTCTTAATGCACAACTGATTTTTTTATTTTTTTCTACTTTTCTTTTCTATATAATGCACTATAGATATGTTTATAAGTTAAAAAAAGTTTCTTTTTAATATAATTTTACAGGTGAACTAAACAAATGAAAACCGGCTATAAAGTCTGCGATGCAATGACAAAACAGCCAGTTTCTGTTTCTCCGAATGCTTCTTTGCAGGAGTGCGCAAAGATAATGCATGAAGAGCATGTTGGTGCTGTTATCGTAAAGGAAGGCAATGTTCTTTTAGGCATAGTTACAGAACAGGATATAGTGAGAAGATCTGTGATTAATAATGACCAGCCTTCATCAAAGAAAGCAAAGGACATAATGGAAAATGAAATGCATACAATCGAGCCTGAAAAGGATATTTATGACGCTTTAATGCAGATGAGAGAAATGAACATAAGGCATCTTCCAGTTATGAGTGATGATGGAATGATAGGCCTTCTTACACTAAAAGATGTTTTGAGAATAGAGCCTCAGCTTTTTGATCTTATGGTTGAAAAATTTGAAATCAGGGAAGACGAGCAAAAACCAATCAGCAACCAGATAGAAGGCGAAGGAGTGTGCCAGCAGTGCGGCAAATACGCAAAAGACTTATTTTCTCAGGAAGGCACAAAAGTCTGTTTTGGATGCAGAGACTAATTTTTTTAGAAATATTTATTCTTCAGATTTAGGCTCTTCTTTTTTGCCGTAGCTTGGGTCGTAAAGCGCTTCAGCATGCTCAATCTGTTCGCCAATGCCCTGGAAATGTGTTCTTTCTTTGCTTAAGTTGGGTACTCTTAGTTCTGATTGGAATCTGTGCAATTCTTTGAATCCTTCAAGAAATTCATCTATGTCATCAGGAACAAATCTTTGCCCATGAGCAATGCTTCCAGTTCTTTCATAAACCATTTTTTGAGGGTTATGGGCTATCCCGCATATGTCAATAACCCTTCTTCCGTTTTCAACCATCACAAAAACACCGTTTTGGGCGTAAAGCGCAAACTCATACCTGCCAATTGCATTTCTGTCAGTTACAGGACTGTTAGGTTCTGTTTCAAGTTCAGGAAATTCTCCTGCCTGAACCTTGTCCCATCCAAAATCATCCAGAATATCTTTTAATTTCATAGTATCACTTGAAAATTCAAACAAGAAAAGGGAGGCGAACCCCCCAATTCTTGTCTGTCTATCACTAATATTTTAGATTTATGGGAGGTTTATAAAACTTTTCCATATTTTTTCGTCTGAAACAGTGGTAACCAAAAAGCTTATATCACAAAGTAATATTCATGCCTTATGGCAAATAAACGGCTGCATGCTATTATTACAGGAGATGTGCAGGGAGTTTTCTTCAGGTCAAACACTGAAAAAAGGGCGTCATCCCTTGGCTTAACCGGATGGGTAAGAAATAATCCAGGAGGCAATGTTGAAATTGTTGCCGAAGGGGAAGAAAGTGTTTTGAAGCAGTTTTTAGCGTGGTGCAATGAAGGACCTGAAATGTCAAGAGTTGAAAAAATAAATGTTAAATGGGAGGATTCAACAGGGGAGTTCAAGTACTTTTCTGTCAAATACTAAAATGGCAAAAGAACTGATATTTGTCGTGCAGGAACATCATGCAACAAGACTGCACTGGGACTTTAGGCTTGAGATGAAAGGAGTTTTGAAATCATGGGCTGTGCCAAAAGAGCCTCCAAAAAAAGAAGGGATAAAGAGGCTGGCTATTATGGTGAGCGACCATGATATTGGTTATGCTGATTTTGAGGGAGAAATACCTGGAGGCCAGTACGGCGCAGGAAAAGTAAAAATTTGGGACAAAGGAACATATGAAATTGAAAGCCAGGAAAAAGACAAGATTGTTTTTGTTCTCAAAGGAAAAAAGATGAAAGGAAAGTACACTCTTTTAAAATTTGATAAAGCAGGAGAAAAAGAGTGGCTGCTGTTTAAAGTGAAGAATTCTTGAAAACATTTTTAAAGGCACTATCACAACTAAATGTATGCGCGAGGGTTGCTGAGGCTGGTCAAAAGCGCAGGACTTAAGATGGACACTTATGGTTGTACCATAAGAATATAAGATATCCTGTCTCTTAGTGGGTCCGAGGGTTCGAATCCCTCCCCTCGCACTTTATTTTGATTTGCGCAGCAAATCTTCAGGAGGTGTTGGAACCATGGCTTGCCATGGTGCTAACGTGAAAATCCCTCCCCTCGCACTTTTCTTTTTTAGAATGGAAGATTAGGCATGAATACAATTCTATCAGTATTTAGTTCTTTCAGGTTTGGTTTTTTATCGTTAAAGTAGAAATGAGTATTTCCTTTTACTATTATGTTCTTGTTTGTGTTTTTTGTCGCTGTCAAAAGCTGATAATCCCTGCATTCCATGCTGCAATCGCATATTTTTAGCTTTTCATCGCTTTTTCTTTCTTTTGAGCCAGCAAAAAGGCATTTTCTTCCTGTTGTCATGTAAACAAAAGGGTAGTAGAGCGATGTTTTGAGAATGTTTGTTTTGAAGCTGTATCCCTGCTTTACATTGTCAAGCTCAGCCCTTTCAACTTTGTTTTCAGCAAGGAATTCCTGAAAGCTTTTCGCATCAAGGTTGCTGCACCTGAAAAACCCAATTTTTGGATTATCATTTTCTATGCAGGTATCTCTTCTGATTTTAACAAGAAGCCTGCCCATTACAGGCGTCAAGCCATTTTCGTTGATTATTTCAAGCAGACCCCAGTCATTGAAGACAACTTCTGCGTCTTTTGGCAGAAGGCTTATTGCTTGCTTTACTGCGCTTATTCCCTTTCCTGAACAATATGGTGTTACAAAAGTAAATTTAAGATTTTTTTTAGAACAGAACTCAAGAGCTTTTCTTATTTCTTCAGCAGGAGGAATAAGCCTTTCGC
>CAZLVM010000045.1:0-6546 GCA_964562875.1 uncultured Methanosarcinales archaeon
TCAACAAGTGAAGCGCCGTAAACAAAATTTTCAAAGTCATGCAGGGCCATGCCTGCTTCCTGCGCAAGAGCCTGTGTTGGATAGTAAAAGATAAGCCATCTTGTATTGTTCATCCTGTACTCATGGATTCTCTCAAGAACTTTCTGCCTTTTTGCTATTTTTATTGGATTAACTGCTGAAAGTTCTTTGACATTTCTTGGAGCTCCGATGTATATCACAACATCAGTATTCTTCAGTTCATGCATTGAAATTTTTGGAAAATGCTTAAGCTGTTCGTCAGAAGCCAGCTTGTAGTAATAGTATGCTGAATTAGGCAACGAAAGATGCACGATTGGATAAGCCCCCCTCATAAGAACCAGCTTGTAAATCTCAAGCACAAGGTCCTGCGCGCCATAATCAGAAACAATTTGAACTGTTTCCCCTTTTTTCACTTTTGTGCTGTAGTCAACAAGCGTCTTTGCTATTCGGTTTATTCTTGAATCTGTCATATCCTCTCATGAAATAGTTAAATATATAAAACTTATCATACAGTTTAATAGCATGACAATCAAAAAAGACAAAATTGACAAGGTAATATATTCTTACGCTGCTGATAACACTGGACTTGAGGAAGAAAATAAGTTTCTAAAAGAAACAATTGAAAACCTGAAAAAGGAAATTGAAATTGTCAAAAGGCCCCCTCTGCTGGTCTGTGATGTAAAGGAAATAAGCAAAAAAGGAGCTATTGTAAGGCTTCAAAACGGAAACGAGTTCATGGTAAGCATATCTGAAAGCTGCAAAAACATTAAATCAGGAGACACTGTGCTTGCAGAGCAAAAAAACCTAACAATAATTGATAAAATCCCTGTTTCAAAAAAATTCAATGTTGAAAAATTTGTCATAATTGAAAAACCTAACGTGACCTGGGCAAATGTAGGCGGCCTTGAAAACCAGGAAAGGGAAATCAAGGAAGTCATAGAACTTCCGCTGAAAAAGCCAGAATTGTTCAAGAAAATTGGAATCCAGCCTCCAAAAGGAATACTTCTTTACGGTCCTCCTGGAACAGGAAAAACTCTTCTTGCAAAGGCAGTGGCTTCTTCCACAAACAGCACTTTTATTGAAATTGTAGCTTCAGAGCTTGTCCAAAAATTCATAGGGGAAGGCGCAAAGCTGGTGAATGAAATTTTTCAGCTTGCAAAGGAAAAATCCCCTGCTATTATATTCATTGATGAAATTGATGCGCTTGCCGCCACAAGAATTGACATTGGAACAAGCGGGGAAAGAGAAGTGCAAAGGACATTTATGCAGCTTCTTGCGGAAATTGACGGCTTTAAAAATTTGGGTAATGTTAAGCTAATTGGCTGCACAAACAGGGAAGACATACTTGACCCTGCAATAACAAGACCTGGCAGGCTTGACAGAAAAATATTTGTTGACCTGCCAAACAGAAGAGGAAGAGAAGAAATATTCAAAATCCACACTAAAAAAATGAAACTTAACAAGAGTGTTAATGTGAACACTATTATTAAAGAAACAGAAAAATTTTCAGGCGCTGAAATAAAGGCTGTTTGCACAGAGGCAGGTTATTTTGCCATAAGAAAAAACAGGACAAACATTACCTTCGAAGACTTCAAGAAAGCCATAACAAAAGTAAAAGATGGAAAAGAACTTGAAGGTGATGACTATATGGGCATGTTTGGATAATTTTTGAGCTATTTGAGATTATAATAAGTTTGCATTCACGTTTTCTGCCATAAACTTTTCTAAGAATAATAAAAAAAGTGTGCGCGCTCAGCAGTTACATCCGCATCTCATCGCCGAAGCTCAATTGGTGTTCACCTAATCATCGCACGCACTATAAAGAATAAACAAGTGGTATTTAAAAAGTTAGTGTGATAAAACATTACATAACCTTAAAATCAACGCAAATCCTAAAAATTCTAGGTCCAAACTGCCCGCATTTTACTGTCTTTGAAATCTTGCATTTCTTTTTTGCTTTTTTACAGGCAGATTTTACCTTTTCCTTAGCAAGCCCAAAACTGTCTGCGTGCAAAAAATCATAGAAGTGTATTATTGCCCCTTTTTTTGCAGCTCCAATTGCAACATCAATAAAATCCTCTCCCCCTTTTGGAAGCGGCATCGCAATTCTGTCAAACTTTTCTTTGAGCTTTGGAACTATATCCCTCACATCCCCAAGATAAAGTCTTGCATTGCTTATTTTGTTAAGTTTCAGGTTTTCTTCTGCATATTTGTGCGCTGTTGGATTAATCTCAACCCCCACAATCTCTTTTGCATGTGTATTTTTTGCAATTACGCATACATACGGCGCGCATCCTGAAAACATTACAAGAACATTTTCTCCTTTTTTGACTTGTTCCATCACTCTTTTTCTTTCTGTGCCAAGCCTTGGGGAAAAATATACCTTTTCAGCATTCAATTTAAGCCTTACATTATTTTCCTTGTATTCTGACTCCTTTTTCTTTTCTCCTGCTATTATCTTCAAATTTTGTGTCCTGAAAACTCCTTTGTGAATGCCCACTTTTTTTGCAACAGTTAATATGTTCTTGTGAAGATTTAGAAGTGTTTCTGCAATCAATTTTTCCTTTTTTTCCAGCTCTTTGGGAATTTCAATTATGGCTATGCTGCCGATTACATCAAAACTTTTCACAAGCAGCAAAAGCTGCTTTTCTGTAAGCTTTCCCTTTAATGCTTCTTTTAATGTTGTCATATTGCTATAATCACTGCCCCGACTACCATTACTGTGCATGCAGCCATTTTTAGCATAAGCCCTTTCTCATGGAATATTTCCCCGCCAAGAAAGGTTTCAAAAAGCGAACTTAACCTTTTTACGGGTATCACAATTCCTACAAACATAAGTGTTATAGCTTTATAGTATGTGATTGTAGCTCCAAACACAAAAGCTGCAGAGAGTATTATCCATATCCACCCATTGTGCCAGGCATGCTTAACCTCTCTGAAAAGCTTAAATTTTATTGCAGTCATTGCCGAAAATGTTACTGAAACTGAAATCCATATAAAAAATATCATTGTAAACTGTGCATTTGCCCCATGACCTGAACTCATAAGCCTGTTTGCAATAAGCTTGTCAAGCATTGCAGTAAATGCATAAATCAAAAGCCCAAAAATCACATAATGCTGGTATTTTGACTTCCATATTTTCACAAAAGGCGCTTTTAAGCTTGAAAAATTATGGTCCATTTCAAGTATATAAGCTCCTATAATCAAAAGCCCAATTCCAATAGCATGATTTATTGTTATTTTTTCACCAAGAAATACAACAGCAAGCAATACAATAAAAATTGGGTTAATGTTGGCCATTGGTGCTACGCTGGAAACATCCATGTGCCGGTATGCCTTTGTAAAAAAAAGCCCCCCTAATGCTGCTAAAAACCCTATAGCAATCATTATTGCAATAAGGCGGGATGGTATAGAAAAATCAACAAGTGATATGAATGGAATTACCATCAAAGTTGCAACAAGCGATCTTGTTGTTGCAAACTCAAGCGCATGCTCCTTTTTCAGCCCTTCTTTCCTTGTTACGTTTGAAAGCGCTACAAAGATTGCAGATAGTATTGTATAAAACAGCCAGTTCATTTGATCCAGTCACCAAGTCCTTTTTGCTTTCTATTTTCTTTCTTTTTCTGTATTTTGGATATTGCCTTTTTAACTCTTTCCTCTGAAAAATCGTGCTCTTCAACAAGCAGCTTTACAATCCTGTCTTCATCAGCATCTTTCCATTCAAGATTGTAGTCTGATGCAGTTGGTATTTTTTTTATTATGTAAAAAATATCTGTCCAGGGAAATTCAAATATTTCATCCCATTTTACCTCTTCAAATAATTTATCAAAATCCTTTCCATGCATTTTCACAAGGCCAAGCGCTTTCTTTGGGCCTATTCCCTTTATTCCTCCAATATTGTAGTCAGTCCCTACAAGCATTGAAAGAACTATTAATTGGTCTTGGTCAATTCCAAGGCTGTTAAGCACATCTTTCAGCTCAACTATTTCCGGATTAACCTTGTCATAGGAAAATTTTCCGGGCATCTTTCTTTTTCCGGTTATTGCAAGATTTCTTACAACTCTTGTAGCCCCAAACAGAAAAGCATCAGCATCTTGGGAAGCCACTGCAAAAGCATCATTGTTGTTCACCAAAAATGCTGCCTGAGCCTCTCCTTCTGAAGGCGCCTGCACAACAGGAAGCCCCAACGCGCCTACAAGCTCTTTTGCCTCATCAACCATCTCTCTGGTTAGCCTTGAGGTGCGGGAAGCATATTTTTTCATCTCTATTTCATCACCTTCTTTTGCAGCTATTGTATACTTTTTCTCTGCCTCAATTTTAAGATTGTTCCGCCTTTCCTTTTCCTTCATCTTTAGTTCAGGCGGCTTGCCGTCAAAAACATAAACAAGTTTCAATCCTTTTTCCATTAGGCTTATTGTTCTGTTGAAAAGCCCTATAAGATGGGATGTTACCCTCCCTTTAGCATCCATTAATGGAGTCCCATCTCTTTGTCTTATTGTTGATAAGAATTGATAAAGAAAAAGAGAGGAGTCAACCGCGATAACCTTGCCTGCAAGACTACCCAGTTCAATCTCCTCTCTTTTAATTAAATCAAATATCTTTACTCCCATCTATTCCACTCTGATAGATATCTGATTTCCTGGTCCGTATTCAGAGTTGATTTTCCCAGCTCCAGGTGATATTCTATGGTATACATCCACATCAAACACATAGGTTCCTCTCTGCGCTTTTACGCCCGGACTCATATCCCCTGACTCTATCGCAATCCCCATAATCTGGTTTTTGTATGACCCAAGTATAAACGGCTGAAAGACGGTTTTTATCCATGTGTTCATTGTCTCTTCATCAGCGCCGTCTATTGGGTTTTTGTAATTTCCGTAAGCTTCCTTGAATTTTACGTTAACAATAAATTCATCTTCCTGTGTCTGCTTATTGTTTACTCCTATTGCAAATACATAGGATTCACCGTATGCCAGTTTCTGGAACACTTGAGGCAAAATAACATCCTGCCCCTTAGCCATCTGGTCTTCAACCAATGTCTTTGCTTCTGCTCCAAGAACATAGCTTTTTGGTTTTGGCACTTCAACACCTTCATCTTCAACTGTTTCATCAACTCCAACTTCTGCTGGATTGGTTTCCTGCTGGGAATCTGTTTCCTGAACTTTTATGCACCCAGCAAGCAAAACAAGCAATAATACGCACACTATCATTTTTTTCATTTTTATACCTCCTATAATTTCTTAAATACTATAGTCTTCAGCTCTCGGCTAAGCATTTCTTTTGCCTTTTTTGTCGGATCTCCTTTGGTAAGGAATATGACTGGGAGTTTTTTCAGCTGTCCCTGCACATAAGCTGCGCTTAGGTCGGATTCACTTATCCTTTGTTTGTCCTTTGCCTTGCAGTAATATGTAAGCAGCCCAAAAACACTCTCAATTTGAACTATGAAATCAATTTCCTTGCCTTTTTTCAGCACTTCCCTTTCAATAATCATTATGTTGTTATTTGAAAGGTATGATGTTGTATTTTGCAAAAATTCTGATGGTTTTTGCGTGTTTTTTGTCTTTATTTCCTTCTTAGGGGCTTCTTTTTTTATATTTTTTTCTTTCTCAACCGGTTTAATCTCTTCTTTTACAACTTCTTTAGAAAATTCTGTATTTGAAATTTTTTCATTTATAGTTTGAATATTTGAAGGGATGATAGTTTTTACTTTAACCTCTTCTTGCACTTTTGCCTTTTCAGCCTTTGGCTCATCCATTATACCTAGCATGCTCTTAATTAATGGCTCAAGTTCCTCATTTTTTGAAATATACCATTTCCAAAAAAGTTCCTTTCCTGCCCCAGTTGTTACATTCAGCGGAACTGCATAATCCTTCATGTTTCTTAAGGCAACTCTAACAACAGGATCAGCATCTTTATCCCTTATCACTATTTTTTGTTTCAGCAAGTCGTATGCTTTTTTTTCTTTTTCATGAAGATGCCCTGCAAACTCCTGCAGTCTTGGTTCCTGCCCAGGAGCATAATAAAGCGGAGAACTCCCTATCTTAACTTTAGAAACTCTAAGTCTATTTAATGATACTAATTCAGAAAGCACCGCAGATGCAAAAAGAAGACTTGTGTCCACTCCTTTTGCTATTTGAGCCGGAAGAACTGGGCCTTTCATCATTATTATGCCCATCACCTTTTCAGCGTCAATTACCATAGAAAAAAGAAAAACTCCTGTGTTTATAATATTATCGTGCAAAAATTATGGCCTTAACCATCTTATCTCCCAATAGCTCACATCCCCTTCTTCATCAACAACTCCCATCATGAGCTTTTTTTTAGTTGAATGAGCTACTCTGTTTTTTGCGGCAAATTCATGCCATGTAAGGCTGCTTGTCTCATGAACCGGGTAAACAATCCATTTTGCGTGGTCCTCCCCAGGCTTTACACCCCTTTCATAAACCCTAAAATCCGCTCCAAATTTCAAGGCAGTCTTTATGATATACCCTCTATTTCTAATATCTTTGAACACGCAGTAACTTATCA